>CAYPLM010000123.1:0-5150 GCA_964411575.1 uncultured Oscillibacter sp.
CTGTTTTCTGCCCGTTTTCCACATCTACGGCGTAGAAGATGCCGTTTTCGCAGATCTCGGTGCGCGGCTCGCCTGGCGTTTTCCCCGGCAGCGGGAACCAGCCCTTCCCCTGCTCGAGCCCCTCGAGCGCGCGGATGGCGGCGTCGTTGCGCTCAAAGATGCCGCGGATGAACACGCCGTCTTCCTCCAGTACCTCCACGAGCAGTGGAAAAAGCATCTGCTTGATGCGCTCGATGCCCACTGAAAGCGTCTGTGCGACGAGCAGATCGTTGAAACGGTCGACCGTCAGGCCGGGAAAGCCGTCGGCCTCGCCGAAGATCACGCGGCACGTGCTTGCGTCCGCGCCCAGCACGCTTTTGCGGTAGTCCCAGGCGTAGCGGATGCGCCGCCGCCAGAAGGCCGCGTCAAAGCGGTCGTTAGCGTTGCGCGAAATGAGACGCACGCGGATTTTGCTCTCACGGGAGTAAAATCCGCTGCCCAGGTACTTTCCCTTCTCGCTCACTGCGTCGACGATTCTGCCGTTTTCGATGCCCTCGGGGGCGCTCACCACCTCGGCGGCGTAGACCCACGGATGGCCGCCCTCCACCCAGCGCGTGCCCTTGGCTGTGACCGTGACGCGCGGGAGCTGTCTTTCTGCTTTCATGCTGTTCACTCCTGCATTTTTGAGATAGGGAGGTTTTTTATGCCGCAGCACAACATCCCCCCAGTATATGACGCGCACTCGCGCGTGCTGATCCTCGGCTCGTTTCCGTCGGTCAAGTCGCGCGAGGCGGGGTTTTACTACGCGCACCCGCAAAACCGCTTCTGGCCGATGCTTGCCGCCGTGCTGCGCGCCCCTCTGCCGCGTACGACGGAGGAAAAGCGGACGCTGCTGCTTGCCCACGGCCTTGCGCTGTGGGATGCGGCGGCGGAGTGTGAGCTGACGGGCTCGTCCGACGCCAGCATCACGCGCGTGGTGCCGAACGATCTTCGCCCCCTCCTGCGCACAGCCGATCTCCGCGCAGTGCTGTGCAACGGCGGCACTGCGCACGCGCTCTACCAGAAGCACCTTTTTGCGCAGACGCTTCTCCCCGCGCAGAAGCTTCCCTCCACCAGCCCCGCCAATGCGCACAGCACACTGCCCGCGCTCATTGAGGCGTGGGGCGAGGCGCTTGCCCCGCTGCTTGCGTGACTTTTTCTTATCATACCGCGCACACCGAACAAGTGTCAAGGGAGACTTGCAGGAAAGGAGCGCCTTGCTGTCCTCTGCAAAAAACGGACTGCTGCAACGCACGTCGCAGCAGTCCCAAATTCTATTCTGCCGCCCCGATGCGAGCCTCACTCCCCGCAAGGGTGCTGCGCCCAATAGCATCGCGCGCGCTCCGCGTCGACGGCAATGCGCTCATGCAGCGCCGCCGTGCTTTCAAACTGCTGCTCACCGCGCAGGCGACAGTAAAACTCCACGCGCAGCGGCTTGCCGTAAAGGTCGGCTCCGCCCTCGAGCAGATAGGTCTCCACGCTCTCGCCGCCGTCGCTGCGCACGGTGGGGCACAGCCCTACGTTCGTCACCGCCGGGAAGCTGCCCTCCGGCAGCACCGCGCGCGTGACATACACCCCCCGCGCCGGCAGCAGCCGCCGCGCGTCAGGGGCAAGGTTGGCCGTGGGCAGGAGCCGCGCATGCCCGATGCCGCGCCCGTGGCACACCTCGCCGCAAAGCGCATAGGGGTAGCCCAGAAAGGCACGCGCCGTCTCCACATCGCCCGCCTCGAGCAGCGCACGGATGTGCGTGGAGCTGACGGTCACGCCGTTTTGCGTGACGCGGGGCACGATGTCGCAGCCCAGCCCCAGCTGTTCGCACAGCGCGAGAAGCCGCTGCGGGTCACCCTCATTGCGGTGGCCAAAGCGGTAGTCATGCCCGGCGACAAGGTGCACGGCGTGATATTTTTTTACCAGCAGCTCGGTGACAAAGTCCTGCCACGGCAGGGTCATCATCGTGCGGTCGAAGGGTTCGACAAAAAGCGTGTTCACGCCGTAGAGCGTGCGCATCCGCTCTGCGCGCTCCTCGGCGGTGGACAGCAGCGGCACGTTCGTACCGGTAACAAATTCGCGCGGCGAGCGGTCGAAGGTGAAAGCTGCCGGCACAGCGCCCAGCGCGGCGGCGCGCTCCGCAGTGGCGTGCAGCAGCGCGCCGTGGCCAAGGTGCACGCCGTCAAAAAAGCCAAGGGCGATCACAGTGGGCTCGTTCATCATAAAAGTTCCTTGCAGAAAAAGTTTTTGATCAGGTGCAGCGTGCCGTCCTGCGCGCGCGAAATGCTGAGAAATTCGCCGCTGCGGTCGTACACGCGGTAGGTCCCGTTGGCCACACCCGGCGCGGGGATGGCGTTGCCGTGGTAGGCGCGCCTCTCCTGCTCGTGCGTGCGGAGCGTGCAGACGGGATAGTCACGGAAATACTCCGCCACGGGCAGAAGCAGCGCCTCACCCTGCTGCTGCACCTGCGCAAGCGTAACGGCCTCACCGATGGTAAAGCCCGCGGCCATGGTGCGCCGCAGCGCGCCCATACAGCCGCCGCAGCCGAGCGCCGCGCCGATGTCGTGGCAGAGCGTACGGATATACGTCCCCTTCGAGCAGCGCACGCGCAGCTCAAATTCGTCCGGCGCACACTGCTCTAAAAGCTCCAGAGAGCGGATGGTCACGCGCCGCGGCGCGCGCTCCACCTCCTCGCCCTGGCGGGCCAGCTCATAGAGCTTTTTCCCGCCGATCTTGATGGCGGAATACATCGGCGGGATCTGCTCGATTTCTCCGGTAAAGCGCGGCAGCACGGCGCGCAGCGCCTCCTCCGACACGTTCGCCCCGCGCTCTTCGAGCACCTCGCCGGTGGTGTCCTGCGTGTTGGTGACAAGTCCGAGCCTGAGGCGCGCGACGTACTCCTTGTCCCCCGTCTCGGCAAATTGCACCGCCTTGGTGGCCGTGCCGACGAACACCGGCAGCACGCCTGTCGCCATGGGGTCGAGCGTGCCCGCGTGCCCCACGCGCTTTTCGTGGAACATGCCGCGCAGCTTGGCGCACACGTCCATGCTCGTCCAACCGGCGGGCTTGTCAATGATCACGATTCCGTTTGGCATGCGGAGCCTCCTTCCATAAAAACGCTGCTTATCCGGCCGCCACGGCGCAGATGGCGTCGAGCAGCGCGAGCTTGCCCTGCGCAAGCGTCATGCCGCGCAGGATGCAGCCTGAAGCGGCACGATGTCCGCCGCCGCCAAAGCGCGCGCACACCGCACTGGCATCCACACGCGCGCCCGTGCGCAGCGAGACCTTCCACGCCCCGTCAGGCGTCTCCTTCATGGTGACGGAGCAGTCTGTCCCCTCCACCAGCCCGGCAAGCGCGGCCAGGTCGTCCATGTCCTCCTCGCGCAGCGCAAGCGAATGCACAAGGCTCTGCGGCAGGGCAACCACTGCCACACGGTCGCCGTCGTAAAGCTCCATGGTGCGCAGAAGCTCTGCCTCGAGGGCGAGGCGCTTTTTCGTCTTGGTGCGGAAATGCCGCTTGTTCACAGCGCGGTAGTCGATGCCCGTTTCCAGCAGCGCGGCTGCCACGCGGTGCGTGTTGGCCGTGACGTTGGAGTAGACAAAGCAGCCTGTGTCGGTGCTCACAGCCACATAAAGCGGCAGCGCCACGGCGGGCGTGAGCTGACCGAGCTCCATAGCCAGGGCGCAGATGATCTCGCCGCAGGCGGCACAGGAAGCGTCCACGCAGCTCACGCGGGCGTAATTCTCGTAGCTGGGGTGGTGGTCGATGGCGAGGTCGACGCAGGTTTGATAGCGCTGCGCGTTGTCGGGGAACAGACTCAGCGCGGCAAGGTCGACGGATACCACGGTCTCAAACCTGTCCTCCTCCCCTGCCCACAGCCCCTCGGCATAGGGCGCGTAGAGCGCCGTGACCTCGGCGTTGGGCAGCAGTGCCGCCGTCTTGCCCAGCTGGCGCAGCACAAGGCACAGCGCCGCCGCGCAGCCGATGGTGTCGCCGTCGGGGCGGCGGTGCGTGAGGATGAGGTAGTTGTCATGCGCGCACAGGAACGCGGCAGTCTCGCGGATGTTCATGCGTCCTCCCCGTCGAGCACGATGTCGGCGTTAGCAGGGTTGGCGGGCTTGACCTGCTGCGGGTCGCGCAGAATTTCGAGGATGTGCGCACCGTACTCGATAGAGTCGTCGGCGACGAATTGCAGCTCCGGCGTATAGCGCAGGCTCACCGACGCGCCGAGCTCGCGGCGCAGATACCCCGCCGCGCTCTTCAGACCACGGATGACGTCCTTTTCCTGCGTTTTATCCAGCACGCTCACATAAACGCGGCACCAGCGCAGGTCGGTGGTGGTGTCGACGCGGGTGATGGTGACCATGCCGCCCTGCACGCGCGGGTCTTTGAGCGTGCGCAGAAGGGAGCTCAGCTCGCGCTGCAGCTCCTCGTTGATGCGGCCGATACGGTTGTTAGCCATAGGTGTTTTCCTTTCCATAATCATGAAGCAAAGGGGACGGGCGAATGCCCGCCCCCTTCGTGTAAAAGCGTTGCGTTTTTCGATGACGGCGCTTACTGCGCGATCTCCTCCATCACATAGGCTTCGATGATGTCGCCTTCTTTGATGTCGTTGAACTTTTCGAAGTTCAGGCCGCACTCGTAGCCGGAGGCAACCTCCTTCACCGCGTCCTTGAAGCGCTGCAGCGAGGCAAGGTGCCCCTCGTGCACCACGATGCCGTCGCGTACGATACGCACCTTGCAGGCGCGCTGGATCTTGCCGTCGAGCACATAGCAGCCTGCCACGGTGCCCACGTTGGAGACCTTGAAGGTCTGGCGAATTTCGGCGTGACCGATGATGTTCTCGCGGAACTTGGGCGCGAGCATACCCTTCATGGCGGCCTCAATCTCGCCGATGGCATCGTAGATCACACGGTACATGCGCATGTCCACATGGTCGCGCGCGGCGCTTTCGCGGGCGGCGTTGTCGGGACGGACGTTGAAGCCGACGATGATGGCGTTGGACGTGGAGGCAAGCATCACGTCGCTTTCGTTGATGGCGCCCACTGCGCCGTGGATCACGCGCACGCGCACCTCGTCGTTAGAGATCTTCTCAAGCGACGTTTTGACCGCTTCCACACTGCCCTGCACGTCTGCCTTGACG
>CAYPLM010000124.1:0-5038 GCA_964411575.1 uncultured Oscillibacter sp.
GAATATGCCGACGAGGTGACCCTGTCCCGGGCACTGGAAGGGCGTCAGGAAATTTAATCTCATAGCAACGGCTTATGCGCCGGGTGCTGCCCTGCATTGCGGGGAAGCACCCGGTGTTTTCTTATGTTTTTCAGTGGAAAGCATTGAAAATACCATGGACGGACAGATCTCAGGCGAAATTGGTAAGAAAAACAAAATGCGGGTTGCATATTCTTTGAAAATAGTGTATTATATACTAAATGTTGGCAAATGGAGAAGGCGTGCGCCACTTTTTAACGAATGCGCTCCTGAAGATGTCGAATGTCAACGTACCGAGGACACGGAGCCCGGGGAATATGAAAAGGAGAGTCACTATGAGTAAGCACAACAAGCTGCACCGCATGATGGCATTGCTGCTGATCCTGGCAATGACATTGTCGATGCTGCCCATGGGCGTTTTCGCCGCCGAAGGCGAAACGGTCAAGGGCGAAGAATCGGTGGTCAATGCCAATAGCGCAATCCGCCTGGACCGGGAGACCAACTTCAATAAGGACTGGAAATTCTGCCTGGGCGACAACAGTGCCGCGCAGAACCAGAATTTCAACGATTTCGGTTGGGATTCTGTGAATCTGCCCCACGATTTCAGCATTATCCAGGAATTTTCCACCAGTAATACCGAAGGTGAATCCGGTCTTCTGCCTGGTGGCACCGGCTGGTATCGCAAGACTTTTGTCATGCCTGTGGCAGCCGCGGACAAGTCCATCCTGCTGAACTTTGATGGCGTGTATATGCACGCTTATGTGTATGTCAACGGTCAGTTCGCCGGTGAGCATCACTATGGCTACAGCAGCTTTGCCATGGACATCACCGACTATCTGGTCTGTGACGGCGCTACGGAGAACGTCATTGCCGTCAAGGCTGTGAACAATTTCCCCTCCTCCCGCTGGTATTCCGGCTCCGGCATCTACCGGGATGTGACGCTGCTGGTGACGGATCCTGTCCATGTGGACTTGAACGGCACCAAGATCACTACCCCGGATGTGCAGGAGGGCGGCGGCACCGTCAGCGTGGCTGTGGATGTGGTCAATGACAGTCAGGAGGAAGTGACTGCCACCGTCAAGAACACCGTCTACGCCAAGGGCAGCGGCACCGCACTGGCCACCGGGGAGAGTAATGTCACCGTTCCCGCAGGCTCCGTCGCCACCGCAACCGGAAGCACCGAAGTTTCCAACCGGAAGCTGTGGTCCGTGGACAGCCCCAACCTCTACACGGTCACCACCGAGATCCTGGTGGGCGGACAGGTGGTGGATACCTACGAAAGTGAGTTCGGCTTCCGCTGGTTCACCTTCTCCTCCAGCGGCTTTGCCCTGAACGGTCAGAACCTGAAGCTCAACGGCGTGTGTATGCACCACGATCAGGGTGCTGCCGGCTCCGCCGCTTATGCCGATGCCATCTACCGTCAGATGTCCACTATGAAGGACATGGGTTGTAATGCCATCCGCACCACCCACAACCCCGCCTCCCGGGAACTGATTGCTGCCTGTAATGAGCTGGGTCTGCTGGTGATCGAGGAAAGCTTCGACGGCCTGACCGCTTCTAAGAACGGCAACAGCAATGACTTCTCCACCCATTTCCAGAAGCCGGTGGACACAAAGCTGTACGGTGCTGCGGAGGGGATGCTCTGCTCTGAGTATTCCGTCAAGTCCATCGTCAAGCGTGATCGCAATGCTGCCTGTATCTTTGCCTGGTCCTACGGCAACGAGATCCAGGAAGGTGCATCCGTCCAGCAGAACTTTGTCACTTACTGCGAAAAGTACATCCAGTGGGTCAATTCGGTAGATGGTACCCGGTTCATCACCAGCGGTGATAACAACCGTGGCGATAAGCAAAGTGAGGAGGCTGACAACATCATTCTGAATAATGTTATCAGCACCATCACCAACGCAGGCGGCGTGGCCGGCTTCAACTATCATTGTAACAAGGTAAGCGCAGACTCTCTGGTCAGTCGCTTTGGAGGTAATTACAGCTGTATTATTGCTTCCGAAACCGCTTCTGCCACCAACAGCCGCGGTCAGTACCGCAACCAGAACGACAACACGGACTCTGACGGCAAGAAACACCTGACATCTTACGACACCTCCTGTGTCGGCTGGGGTGCTGCCGCCCACGATTCCCTCTACGATACCTACACCCACGACAACGTGGCCGGTGAGTTCGTGTGGACGGGCTTTGACTACATCGGTGAGCCGACTCCCTGGAACGCCCCCTACAATGCGAGTATCTATCCCATCAATAGTTCCTATTTCGGCATTGTGGAAACCACCGGCTTTGAAAAGGATACCTATTATTTCTACCGCAGCCAGTGGAACAAGGATACCACCACGCTGCATCTGGTCACGTCGTGGGATTCCGACAATATGATGACCACCGAAGGCAAGACGCCTGTTTGGGTGTATTCCAACGCTCCCGTGGTCAAGCTGTACCGCAATGATGAACTCATTGGCACTGCAACCCGCAATAGTAATACAACCCCCGCCGGTCATACCTACTACACCTATACCACCGTCAGCAACAATGACGGCATTTGTACCACCGAATCCGGCTCCGGTGCGGACAGCTTGTACGCTGTGTTCAATGTGACCTACGAGGCCGGAACCATTTCCGCCAAGGCCTTCCAGGAGGACGGCACCACCGAGATCGCTCTGACGGGCAACAGCGGAAATAACACCGTTTCCACCCCCGGCGAGCTTTCCAAGCTGGTGATCTCCCAGAACCGCACCAGTGCCGATGCGGACAGCGTCAGCCTGATTTACGTGGAAGTGGATGTCACCGATGCTGAGGGCAATCTGGACACCACTGCCGACAATACCATCGTTTTTGAGGTAGAGGGTCCCGGTGAGATTCTGGGCGTGGACAACGGCGACCAGGCAACCACCGCCAAGTTCCAGAGCAAGTCCGTGAAGACCAGCGATACTACTGCTCAAATCAAGGCCTATGCCGGTAAGGCTCTGGCCATTGTCCGCACCACTGAGGAAGGTGGCACCATTACAGTAAACGTGTCCTCCGACGGCCTGACCGGTGGTACTGTGACAGTGAACGCGGCTGAGGTGGACGACGGCGAGGAAGAGACTGGGCTGGCCACCTATACCATGGTGCGGGACTACAGCGTCCATGACGGCGTGAAGCCCATCCTGGAAACCACCGCTTCCGGAACCATGTTTGACGGTGCCACGCTCAGCGGCACCATCGTCTGGGAGGAGATCCCCGAGGATGTGTACACCACTGTGGGTGACCATCTGCTGAAGGGTAAGCTGACCTTTGATGGGCTTGAGCCGATCACCGTTACCGCCCGCCTGCACGTGATTCCTAATGTGATTGCTGTGCGCAATATTTCCACAGCCACACTGACCGGACAGAATCCTGTCCTGCCCAATGTTGTATCCGGTGTGATGCCGGATGGTGCCCTGGCTGGTGAGTTCCCGGTGGAGTGGGAAACCGGAGCCAAGACCCGTGCCGTTGGCGATATTACCACCATTCATGGCGTTGCTACCATTCTCGGCAGCGAGACCATGGATGTCACCTGCACGGTTCGTGCCACAGAGGGCATCCAGGGTGAACACGCCAATATCGCACCCAAGGCCGCATCACTGACCCAGGACATTGCAGAGAATATGCAGTCCGACAACTTGAATTCCATCATCGATGGAGTCACAACTCCGGCGGCTAACCCCCAAAACCGCTGGACGAACTATAAAAACCGCTATACCAGCGATACCGCTTCCATTACCATGGAATGGGATACTGCGCAGGAAATTGGTGAGGTGAATCTGTACTATTACTTCGATGGATCCTGCAAGAAGCCCGCTTCTGTGGAGTTTTCCTATTCTCTGAATGGTAAGCAGTTTACGACTGTCAATGTGGAGGAGCAAGCTCTCAGTGGGAATCAGGCGTTTAAGTATGTCTTTGAGGAAGTTGTTTCTCCCGTGGCGCTTCGTATTACCTTCACACAGCAGAACGGCACTAGCAGTGGCTACTGCGTTGGTGTGGAAGAGGTAGAGGTCATCTCTTATCCGACTCTGCTGGTTCGCAATACCACCGCTGACCTGACAGGCATCACCGTGGACGGCAACGCCCTGGAGGGATTCACCGCCGACACTTTGGATTACCTGGCTGCCGGCACCAAGATTGGTGCCACTGCCGAAAATAATGTGGCATATACCGTTCTGCCTGCCTACAAGGGCGTGGTGCGGATCCTGACGGTTTCCGAGGATGGTGCTGCCACCAAGACCTATGCCGTCACTGTCGATCATAGTGCGGCGGAGAAGAATACGGTGGAGGTCTCCCTGAATGTAGACGAGACCAAGACTATCAAGGATATGACAGGCAAATTCGGCAAGCTGGTGGATAAGACCCAGCTGAATACCGCCATTGCCGATGTGACCATTACGGAAAGCAGCGTGGAAGCAAGCAAGACGCTGTCTGATGCTGTGACCGGTACGCTGGAGGATGGTACCTACATTCTGGTCAACAACCGTGGCGGAAAGCCCATGACCACCGAAACTACTTCCGTGGATGCGAAAGCTGGCGATATGACCGGTCTGCTGATGGACGGCGGGAAGGAGAGCATTGCGGACAATGCGCTGTGGACGCTGACCAAGAATGAAAACGGCACCTACGCCGTGAAAGCTGGAGAGCAGTACCTGTCCATTTCCAACAATGACGCATCCCTGACCGGGGAAGCTGCCGAGATTACCATTGCTTACAACACCGAAGGCTACTGGACTCTGAGCCAGGGCAGCGCTTACCTCAACGACGGTGCCGAAAAGGGTACCTGCGCCACCGGCTGGGACGGCGCAACTGCCGGTACCGATGACGGCAGCAAGTGGAGCCTGTACAAGGCAACCATCGTAGAGGCAGAAAACAGCACAACCCTGACGATCGAGGGCAAGACTGCCGGTACGACCTCCATTACGGTGGGCTATACCGTTTACAACATTACGGTCAAGGGCACCCCTTCTCAGACTGTGAATGTCACCAAGGGCACTTCCGTGACAGTTAC
>CAYPLM010000125.1:0-5023 GCA_964411575.1 uncultured Oscillibacter sp.
TCCCAGGTTGATGACAAACTGCATGTTCAGGCACGGGCAGGAGCCGGGGTTGAAGTCCGTGGCCATCGCTACAGGCACACCGGCGCGAATCATGTCGCGCGCGGGCGCGAACGCCGCGCCGAGGTTGAAGCTGGTGGCGGGAAGAAGGCAGGCGATCACGCCGCCCTTTGCCATGGCCTCGATGCCCTCCGGTGGGCAGACGATCAGATGCTCGGCGGAGATTGCGCCCAGCTCGCCTGAGAGCACGCTGCCGCCGATGGCCTCGATCTCGTCGGCGTGGATCTTCGCGCGCAGACCGTGCTTCAAGCCGGCCTCGAGAATGCGGCGTGACTCGTCCACGGTGAAGGTGTCAGCCTCGCAGAACACGTCGCAGAATTCGGCGACGCCCTGTTCCTTCACGCGCGGGAGCATTTCCTCGCACACCAGACGTACATACGCCTCTCGATCCATCTTGTACTCAGCGGGAACAAGGTGCGCGCCCATAAAGGTGCCCACCAGATCGACCGCATGGCGTGCATTCAGGCTGCGGATGACCTCCAGCGCCTTGAGCTCGTGCGCGGTGGCGAGGCCGTAGCCGCTTTTTGCCTCCACGGTGGTCGCGCCGAAGTGCAGCATCTCGTCGAGCGCGCGGCGCGCCTTTTCCTCCAGCTCTTCGGCGCTCGCCTGCCGCGTGGCGTTGGTGGTGGACTGAATGCCGCCCCCGGCGTTCTGGATGTCAAGATAGCTCGCTCCGTGCAGCTTGAGCCCCAGCTCGTGCTGCCGCCAGCCGCCGAAGATGAGGTGCGTGTGTGCGTCCACAAGGCCGGGCGTAACCAGCTGCCCGCCGCAGTCGAGCACGGCAGCGTCGCAGGCGGGGGGCTCGCCCTCGCCCACGGCAGCAATGCGCTCGTTTTCGATGAGCACCCATGCGTTTCTGCGCAGACGGATTTCGCCCTGCGCCGTGCCGCAGCGCGCCGCCTTGCCCTCGGGCGTGGCCAGCGTGCCGATGTTGGTGAGAAGAAGGCGCTCCATCTCAGCCCTCCTGTACGTCGCGCAGCGCGGCGGCCACGAGGTCGTCGTCAGCGAGGAAGGGCAGGGTGATGTGATCCTGCCCGGCATAGAGGCGGTTGTACTCCGCCGCCGTGGTCAGGGCGTTTTCGTTGCGTGCCCAGCTGCGGCGGGCGACGCCGACCATCGTATCCCACGGCATGGACATGCGCAGGATGGTGTCCACGCGCTCGGAGCCGTCGAGCACCATGCCAAAGCCGCCGTTGATGGCCTTGCCGATGCCCGTGCCGCCGCCGTTGTGCAGGGCGATGAGGCTCATGCCGCGCGCGGCGTTGCCCGCGAAGCACTGCGTGGCCATGTCGGCCATGAGGTTGGAGCCGTCCTTGATGTTGCTCGTCTCGCGGAAAGGAGAGTCGGTGCCGCCGGTGTCGTGGTGGTCGCGCCCGAGCATCACAGGGCCGATCTCACCGCTGCGCACCATTTCGTTGAATCGGAGGGCGATGTTCATACGCCCCATGGCATCCTGATAGAGAATACGGCACTGCGTGCCCACGACGAGCTTATTCTTCTTCGCGTCGCGCACCCAGACGTAGTTGTCATAGTCCTGATAACGACGGTTGTGGGCGAGGATATATTCGGCAGCGGCCGCGTCGGTCTTGTCCAGATCGGCGCTGTCGCGGCTGAGGCAGCACCAGCGGAAGGGGCCGTAGCCAAAGTCGAACAGACAGGGACCGAGAATGTCCTCCACATAGGAGGGGAAAATAAAGCCGTCCAGGTCGTTTTCGCCGTTGCGGCAGATCTCCTTCACGCCCGCGTCGTACACGGCCTTGAGGAAGCTGTTGCCGTAGTCGAAGAAGTATGTGCCGCGCGCGTGGAAGGCGCAGATCAGCTCGTAGTGGCGGCGCAGCGTCCTGTCCACCAGCACGCGGAAGCCTTCGGGGTCGTGGGCGAGCATGTCGGTGCGCTGGGCGAAGGTGAGCCCCTGCGGGCAGTAGCCGCCGTCGTAAGGCACATGGCAGCTGGTCTGGTCGCTCATGAGATCAACGTGCACATTTTTCTCGTAGAGATATTCCAGCAGGTCGACAATGTTGCCGTGGTAGGCGATGGCACAGGGTGCCTTTTCCGCCAGCTTGCGCTGCGCAAGGGAAAGCGCCTCGTCGAGGCTGTCGGTGCGCGCGCTCACCCAGCCCTGGGTGTAGCGTGTGTCGATGCGCGAGTCGTCCACCTCGGCGATGATGGACACCGCCCCGGCGATTTCAGCCGCCTTGCCCTGCGCGCCGCTCATGCCGCCAAGACCCGCCGACACGAACAGCCGTCCGGCCAGGTCTCCGTCGGCGGGGATGCCCAGCTTCAGTCGCCCGGCGTTGAGCAGCGTGTTGAACGTGCCGTGCACAATGCCCTGCGGGCCGATGTACATCCAGCCGCCGGCGGTCATCTGCCCGTAGTTGGCCACGCCGAGCGCGGCGGCGCGGTTGAAATTCTTCAGGTCGTCGAATGCGCCTACCATCAGCCCGTTGGTGATGATGCAGCGGGGGGCGAGCTTGTGGCTGTGGAACAGACCCAGCGGGTGCCCGCTCATCACTACCAGCGTCTGCTCGTCGGTCATCACCTCGAGGTACTTTTTGATCAGGCGATACTGCATCCAGTTCTGGCACACCTGACCGGTCTCACCGTAGGTGACCAGCTCGTAGGGGTAGAGCGCCACGTCAAAGTCGAGGTTGTTGTCGATCATCACCTGAAACGCCTTTGCCTCAATGCAATTGCCCCGGTATTCGCCGATGGGCTTGCCGTACAGCCTGCCTGCGGGGCGGAAGCGGTAGCCATAGATGCGGCCGTGCTCTTCCAGCTCCTGGGCAAATTCCTTTGCCATCTGCGCGTGGTGCTGCATGGGAATGTAGCGCAGGGCGTTTTTGATGGCCAACGCCTTGTCTGCCTCGCTCAGGTGCGCCTCGCGGCGCGGCGCGCGTCGATGCCCCGGCTCAAGGGCGGGGTACTCGGGCAGCTCGTCGTCCAGACGGATGACCATTGCGTCAGTCTCGCAAAATTCCATGGGATACCTCCTGTCGTGATTTTATATGACGGTTTATTCATACGCGGGCACGAGTCGTGCGGCAAGCTCCTGCAGCTCACCGCTGCGCACGAGCGCCTCCACGGCCTGAATGTCGGGCCAGATCTCGCGGTCGACCTCCATGAAGCTGACCTCCTCGCGCACGCGGCAGAACACTGCCTCGTCCACGGCGCTCAGCCCCGTGCCGAATTCGCCGCCGCGGCGGCGCAGGTCGATGGCCTGGCAGGCGGTGAGCAGCTCGAAGGCAAGCACGGAGAGCGTGTTTTGCAGGATCGTGCCCGCCTTGCGCGCGGCGGTGGTGCCCATGGAGACAAAGTCCTCCTGATTGGCGGAAGAGGGGATGGAGTCCACGCACGCCGGGTGCGCGAGCACCTTGTTTTCGCTTGCCATGGAGGCCGCGCTGTACTGCACAATCATAAAGCCGCTGTTCACGCCGCCCGCCGTGGTGAGAAACGGGCTGAGACCATTGGACAGCGCCGCGTTGACCATGCGCTCCGTGCGCCGCTCGGAAATGCTGGCAAGCTCGGACAGCGCAATGCCGAGGAAGTCAAACGGCAGCGCCATCGGCTCGCCGTGGAAGTTGCCGCCGGAGATCACCGCCTCGTCCTCGGGGAAGAGCAGGGGATTGTCTGTGACGGCGTTGAGCTCGATGTCAACCTTGCTCTTTACATATTCCAGCGCATCGCGCACCGCACCGTGTACCTGCGGGATGCAGCGCAGCGCGTAAGCGTCCTGTACGCGCGCGCCCCGGCAGCGCTGTAAGATCTCGCTGCCGTCGGTGAGCAGACGCAGGTTGCGCGCCACGCGGATCTGCCCGCTGTGCCCGCGCACGGTGTGCAGCCGCTCTTCAAAGGCGCTGAGCTGTCCGGCCAGCGCCGTGAGCGTGAGGGAACTGACAAGGTCGGCAAGCTGCGCGGCGCGAATGCCGTCGTACAGGTGCAGCGCGCCCACGCTGGTCATAGCGCAGGTGCCGTTGGTGATGCCCAGCCCCTCCTTGCACACCAGCGTTTCCAGCACGGGGATACCGGCGCGGCGCATGGCCTCGCCGCCGGCAAGGCGCTCGCCGCCGAACCACGCCTCGCCGCGCCCGAGTAGCACGAGCCCCATGTGGCTCAGGGGCGCAAGGTCGCCCGAGGCGCCCAGCGAGCCCTTCTGCGGGATCACGGGGGTGACGCCGCGGTTGAGCATCTCTACAAGCATTTCCACCAGCGCCGGACGCACGCCGCTCACCCCCACGCAAAGCGCGTTGGCACGCAGAAGCATCATACCGCGCACCTGTTCGGTCGCATAGGGCTCGCCGGTGCCGGTGCAGTGGCTGAGAATGAGGTTGGTACTGAGCTGATTGCTCATCTCTTCGGGCACGGCAACGGTGGCAAAATCGCCAAAGCCCGTGGTAATGCCGTAGGCCACGCGTTTTTCCTCAGCAATTTTTTCAGCAAGTGCGCGTGAGCGCGTCATCCGCTCCATTGCCTCGGCAGAAAGCGCCACCCGCGCGCCAAAGCGCGCCACGGCGACAAGCTCTTCGAGCGTCAGGTCGCAGCCGGTGAGGGTGACGGAATGAATCGTCTTGGGATCCTTCATCGTAAGCAGTCCTTTCCATGGTAAAATCATGGGGCTATTTTACTATATTTTTTTGTGCAATTCAACAGGGGGGAGGTCGTTTCAAAAAAGTGGATTCTGTCAGATACCTGAGCACTGTGCTGTTTCTTCATAGGAACAGAGCACCCTGCCGGGAGAAAACCGCGCGCGGCGGCAAAAAAATGAAAAATAGGGCTTGACTTTTCCTTATAATTTGGTATAATGACCCTTGCTGTTGAGCATTTTGATATGCAGTGGTATCGAAGTGGTCATAACGAGCACGACTGGAAATCGTGTGGGTGCCAAAAGCGCCCCGAGGGTTCGAATCCCTCCCACTGCGCCAAAAAGAAAAGCACGACGAAAGTCGTGCTTTTCTTTTTGGCGCAAGTT
>CAYPLM010000126.1:0-4977 GCA_964411575.1 uncultured Oscillibacter sp.
CGATGGTGATGCGGCGGTCGAAGCGGCCGGGGCGCAGCAGCGCCTTGTCGAGCACCTCGGGGCGGTTGGTGGCAGCGAGGACGATGATGCCCTTGCCGGGGTCAAAGCCATCCATCTCGGCGAGCAGCTGGTTGAGCGTCTGCTCACGCTCGTCGTTGCCGCCAAAGCGCGTGTCGCGTGTTTTTCCGATGGCATCGATCTCGTCGATGAAGATGATGCAGGGAGCGACCTTCGCCGCCTCTTGGAACAGGTCGCGCACGCGGCTTGCGCCCACGCCCACGAACATTTCCACAAAGCCCGAGCCGGTGATCGAGAAGAACGGCACGTTCGCCTCGCCCGCCACGGCCTTGGCCAGCAGCGTTTTGCCCGTGCCCGGAGGGCCGACAAGCAGCGCGCCCTTGGGCAGCTTTGCGCCAATGGCAGTGTACTTGTCGGGGTTGTGGAGAAAGTCGATGATCTCTACGAGCGACTCCTTGGCCTCGTCCTGTCCGGCCACATCTGCAAAGGTGACGCCGGTGGATTTTTCCATATACACCTTGGCGTTGGACTTTCCTACGCTGCCCATGCCGAAGCCGCCCATGCCTCCGCCGGTCTTTTTGCTGACGATGCGCATCATCAGCAGCAGACCGCCCACCATCAGCGCCATGGGGACGATATACTGCCAGAGAATGATCGAGAGCATCGAGGTCTCGGCCTCATAGGGCCTGGTGTAGTGTACGCCAGACTGCTCGAGCATCGGCACAAGGTTGGGGTCGGAGAGAAGGGAGGTATAGAGCACATAGTTTTTCTCGTAGCTCTTGCCCTGCGCGTCGGTGTAGACAAAGCCCTCCACGGGGTAAAACTCGACCACGCGATCGCCGATCTCAACCAGCTCTACGCTGCCCTGCTGCACAAGGTCGACAAACTCGTCGTAGCGCACCTCGCACGAGGCGGAGGCGCGCTGCGGGTCGCTCAGCGCGCCGAGCGCGTAGTTGTAGATCAGCGTCAGCGCCATGGCCCACAGCAGAAGCGAGACGACACCTCGCATGCTGCGGCGGTTTTTGTTGTTGCCGTTTTTGTTGCTGTTTTTGTTGTTTTGCTCCATTATAAAAAAATCCTTTCCTCTGAAAGAATGCGGCAAAGCATGCCTGCGTCTTGGAGTATACCACACATCCAGGGGGGCAGCAATGTATTTTTTGTTAATTTTCCTGCACACTCCCTTTCTTCCTGTGAAAAGATGTGCTATACTGTATCCTGTATTCGAGCCGAAATGCACAGAAAGGAATCTGACATGAGATACGAACCGGAAAACGAAGCGCTGTCCGACGGCATCATCGAGGGACGCAACGCCGTCACCGAGGCTCTGCGCGCCGGAACCGCCATTGATAAGATCTATCTCGCACGAGGCGAGACGGACAAAACGCTGGGGCACATCGCCTCCACGGCCCGCGCGGCGGGCATCGTGGTGGTGGAGGCCGACCGGCGCAAGCTGGACGCCATGAGCCGCACGCACGCCCATCAGGGCGTGATCGCGCTGTCCGCCGTGCGCGAGTATGCCACGGTGGAGGATATTCTCGCCGCTGCCGCAGAAAAGGGCGAGGCGCCGCTTCTTGTCGTATGCGATGAGATCAGCGACCCGCACAATCTCGGCGCCATCATCCGCACCGCCGAATGCGCCGGGGCGCACGGCGTGGTCATCCCCAAGCGGCGCAGCGCGGGGCTGACGGCCATCGTGGGCAAGACCAGCGCCGGGGCGGTAAGCTACCTGCCCGTGGCGCGCGTGCCCAACATCCCCGCCCTTTTGAAGGAGCTGCAAAAGCAGGGCGTGTGGGTGTTCGGCACGGCTGCCGAGGGCACCACCCCGCTCTACAGCGCCGATCTCAAGGGGCCTGCGGCCATCGTCATCGGCAGCGAGGGCGACGGCATGGGGCGTCTGGTGCGCGAGGGCTGCGACTTCCTGGTCAGCATCCCGATGAAGGGGCACATCTCCTCGCTCAACGCCTCCGCCGCTGCGGCCATTCTGCTCTATGAGGCCGTGCGTCAGCGTCTGGCATAACGACCCGAGAGGCATCCGCAATGAAGAGAAACGAGTGGGATTTTGAAAAGGATCTGGCCGACTCCAAGCTGCTTTTGCAGCACGCGGCGCGCAGCGAGGAAGAGGAAGAATTCACGCTGGAGGCGATCCTGGCCGAATTTGGCGGCGGAAAGAAAGCCCCCGCGCCAGAGGAAATGCCGCCCGCACCGCAGCCGGAGCCCGAGCCTCAACCCGAGCCCGAGCCGCTGCCCGCACCGGAACCCGAACAGGAACCCGAGACCGAACCTGAGCCGGAATGCGAACCGGAGCCCGAACCCGAACCGAAGCCCGAGGCAGCGGGCGGCAGCATGAGCCTTGAGCAGGTGCTCTCGCACACGGTGTCTGCCGCGCTGGAGGAGGAAGAGGAGGCGCGCCCCGCGCAGAAAAAGAGCTTCTTCCGCCGCAGACGGCCCAAGGAGGACACCGAGCGGCTCTACGCCCCGCCTGAGCCGGAGGAGCCGGAAGAACCCGAGGAGCCGGAGCCGCCCATCGAGCAGACGGAAGAGGAATATTTCGAGCTGCACGAGCTTTCGCATCGGACGAGCGCAGCCGCACTGGTCACGGCGGCACTGATGTGGTGTGCGCTGCTTTTGGAGCATTTCGGCCTGATGCCCGCGCTCTACCGCGAGGAACCGCTGCTCAACCTCCTGCCCTACCTCATCGGCGAGGCACTGGTTTGCGTGCTGGGGCGCGACGTGTTTGTCTACGCCGCCGAGCAGCTCGCCCGCGGGCGCACGACCTACGAGCTGGCCGCCGCGCTGACTGCGCTGGTCACGCTGGCCGACGGCGTGCTGGCGTACTGCTTCCCCGCGCGCATGGCGCTTTCGCTGCGGCCGCTTTGCGGCATGGGCGCGCTGGGCATGGCCTTCGCGCTGCTGGGGCGCAGCCTGCTGTTTGAAAGCGGGGCGAACGCCTTCCGCGTGGCGGGTATGGGCGAGCCGGCCTATATGGTCAGCGAGACCGCCGGGGGCGCGGCCAAGCGCCCCGGAAGTCTGCACGGCTTCACGCGCCTGGTGGAAAAGGACGACCCGGCCACGCGCTGGCAGGCGCTGGTGCTGCCGCTGGTGCTGGTGGCCTCGGGCGTGTTTGCGGCGCTCAGCGCGGTGCAGCGTGGCTCGTGGGCGCTTTTTTCGTGGAACTGGAGCGTCACACTTTCGGCTGCCAATGTCCCGGCACTGGCGCTGGTGTATGCGCTGCCGCTTTGCAGACTCTCGCGCAGAGTGAGCAAAAGCGGCGCAGCCGTGGCCGGCTGGGAGGGCGCGCAGCGCATGAGCCGCAGCAACTGCATCATCCTCACCGACAGCGACCTTTTCCCGCCCGGAACGGTGGGGCTCAACGGGCTGAAGATCTTCGGCGAGGAGAGCGGCAAGGTCATCTCCTACGCCGCCTCCATGGCACACGCCACGCACAGCGGGCTGGAGCGTCTTTTTGACGAGCTGCTGCAAAGCGAGGGCGCGCCACTGCACGAGGTGGAGGAGCTGGACTTTCTCGAGTCCGGCGGCGTGTGCGGGCGCATCCGCGGTGAAACGGTACTCTTCGGCACGGAGGATTTCATGCGCCGTCAGAGCGTCACCCTGCCGAAAAACATCGAGCTGAAAACCGGCGTATTTCTCGCTGTGGACGGCACGTTGATCGCGGTGTTCGCTGTGAAGTACCGCGCGGCGGAAACGGTGGACTGGGCGCTGCATGCGCTCAGGCGCGGCGGCGTCACGCCCGTTCTGGCCGTGCGCGACGGCAACATCACGCCCGCCCTGCTCAAGCGCAAGTTCGACACCGACGCACGCGCCGTCTATCCCAAGATCAGCACGCGCCTTGCCCTCTCTGAGCCGGACGGCGGCGGCGCGCCGCTGGCACTGCTGCTGCGCGAGGGGCTGATGCCCTTTGCCGAGGCGGTGCTGGGCAGCAAGCGGCTGGTGCGCGCGGTGCGCGTGGGCAACGTGGTATCGCTCATCGGCAGCGTTCTGGGTGTGCAGCTGGGGTACTACCTCACCGCCGCCGGGGCGTACAGCGTGCTCACCGGGGCGGCGATGCTGGCTTTTTCGCTGCTGTGGACGCTTGCAGCGCTCATCGAAGCGCTGTTTTTGGACCGATATTGAGTGTGGCTGTCAGCTTTTGTGAAAATTTGCCCGCCAAACCCAAAATTTATGGTTGTATTGAGCAAAAAATTAGTATATAATCTCATACATTGAGCAATATCCCGTCCAGGGATCACTATTGGAAGGAGATCTACCCCTCATGACTGCAAACGACATTCGCAACATCGTGCTGCTTGGCCACGGCGGCAGCGGCAAAACCACCCTCGCTGAGAGCATGCTCTTTATGACCGGCGGGACCGACCGCTTTGGCCGCACGCCCGACGGCAACACCACCTGCGACTATGACGCCGAGGAGATCAAGCGCGGCATTTCCATCTCCCTTGCCATGGCGCCCGTGAAGTACAAGAACAAGAAGATCAACGTGCTCGACGCCCCCGGCAACTTCGACTTCTCCGGCGAAGTGCTCTCCGGTCTGCGCGCCGCTGAGTGCGCCATTCTGGTCGCCGGCGCGAAGGACGGTCTTTCCGTCGGCGCGCAGCGCTGCTGGAAGATGCTCGGCAACAAGCCCCGCATGATTTTCATCAACCGCACCGATGAGGAAAACAGCGATTACAACGCCTGCTTCAACGCCCTGAAGGAAAAGTTCGGCACGGCCATGGCCCCCATCGTCGCCCCCGTCATCGGCGCCGACAAGAAGGTCAACGGCATTGTCGACCTGCTGCACAACTGCGCCTACGAGGTCAAGGGCGGCAAGGCCGTCTCCTGCCCCATCCCCGCTGACGTGGCCGATGAGGTAGAGGCGCTGCGCGCCGAGCTGATGGAAGCCGCTGCCGGTGCCGACGAGGAGCTGATGGAAAAGTTCTTCGAGACGATGGAGCTCTCCGCCGA
>CAYPLM010000127.1:0-4960 GCA_964411575.1 uncultured Oscillibacter sp.
TATGAATCGTTTCATCTTTGGCCTCTCCGCTGATATACACATCGATCCCTTGCTTGTCCTCTTTACGCACGATCCGGATATGTTCCGTATTTCCGTGACACAGGGAATGTCCGTTATATCTTAAGTTATAAGCCCCTTCCTGCTTAAATCCTTCTGTATCTATCTTCTCTAAAACAGACTGTGTAACTGCATCTATATTAGCCACTGTCAAAATCCTCTCTTCTATTACTACACATTTTTTCCGGCCGGTATTTAAGCCTCCTTATGCTGCTTTGCATTCATGCAGGCGCAGCCTGTCTCACAACACATAAGCCCCGGATAAACCTCGTCCTTGGTTCCGAAATCTGCAATCTTTCCATCCCTGATCACCATGATCTTGTCTGCCATTTCAATAATTCTCTCTTGATGAGAAATTAAAATCAGGCTCTCCGTTTTATTCTTATGAATCTGTTCAAACTGCTTTACCAGCATAGAAAAGCTCCAAAGATCGATCCCCGCCTCAGGCTCATCAAAAATACACAGCTTATGAGATCCCGCAAGTACGGTCGCAATCTCCAAACGCTTCATCTCACCGCCGGACAGCGTGGCGTCCACTTCCCTCTTTAAATATTCCCTGGCACAAAGCCCCACATTGCTGAGCAGATCGCAGCATACCTTTTCGGGAAGTTTTTGGCCTGCCGCCAATGACAAAAGACGTTCTACAGTCATTCCTTTAAATCTTGGAGGCTGCTGAAATGCAAAACCGATACCTGCCTTTGCCCTGTCGGTAATGGAATACTCCGTGATGTCTGTTCCGTCCAGAAAAATTCTGCCGCCATCCGGCTTTTCAATACCCATTAAAAGCTTGGCCATAGTCGACTTTCCTCCGCCATTAGGCCCTGTGATGACCAGCATTTCTCCGTTCTCCAACTTAAAACTGATATCATCTATAATGCTCTTTTCCACTCCATTATCCAATGGATGAAATTTCAGATTTTTAACCTCCAGCATATATGCTCCTCCATACTGCCATCCGGCAGCCAACTCCATATCCGGGCACCATTTGGTATTTTGTGCTCACAAGAGTTGTTTATGATTCTTAATTTAAATACTCGTCAAATTTCTCATTCGTTTCGTTTAAAAACGTAATTCCTAAAATTCCGGGACCTGTATGTGCGCCAATGGCACAGCCCACTCTGCCTTCCAGAAGTCCCTTCACATGATAACGGGATCTTAATTCTTCTTTGATATATTCATAGGCTTCCCTGTCTGTTCCATAACATACTCCAACGATCTGTTTTTCCAGATTAACGCCCTTTTCACCGACCATATCCAAAATTCTCTTCTGCGCCTTTTTCCAGCCGCGCACCTTTTCCACTGCCTTAAGAGAACCGTTTTCATCTACGATAATGACAGGCTTGATATCCAGCATGGTTCCTGCAAGAAAAGAAGTTCTGCTGAGTCTTCCTCCTTTGAATAAATAATCAAGTTCTATCACTGTAACCGCATGTTCCATATGGGCACAGAAAAATTCTGCCGCCTCTATGATCAGTTCCTTCGGTGCACCGTTCTTCTGCATACGGAGCAACTTATCCACTACCAGTCCGTAACCTACAGAGGCACATTTAGAATCAATGATTGTAAGCTTAAACTCCGGATATTCTTCAAGGATCTCTTCATAAGCAAGTTTAGCCGCATTATAAGTTCCTGCAATCCCTGTCGAAAAACAAATATAGAGGACTTCATCTCCCCGCTTTGCATAAGGAAGAAAATTCTCATAAAACATAAACTGATTGATATGGTAAGTCTTGATTTCCTTACCGGAAGCCTGAATCTCATAAAACTGATCTGGAAATATGGTATCTCCGTCAAAATAATCTGTTCCTTCAATCGTGACCGGTGTTGGGATCACATGAAGATCATACTCCTTGATCACACTTTCCGGAATGTCTGATGCTGAATCTGTAATAATGCAAAAAGCCATCTTATCTCTCCTCTTTCCATCTATAAAAGCTTTGTATATCTACATTTCTTACTACCATAAAAACCACTTCTACTATACTACATTTAAGGTTTTTGTGCATCTTAAATTTTCTTAAATTGCATACTATTGATTATTTTTGTACATATGCTGCAATATTTGACGCTAAAAAGGACAGTCGCTTATCTGCGCCTGCCCCTTTTAACATCAAACTTGCTAAAAATATCTTTATTGCATCTCTTCTTCGACATAATGCATGGCATTCTTCAAAAGATTTGCCTTTTCCTCTTCCGTGATCGGCCGAATCACTTTCCCCGGACTGCCCAATACCATACTGCCTTTCGGAATCACCTTTCCCTGCGTAATAAGACTTCCGGCACCAATGATGCAATCTTCTTCAATCACCGCTCCGTTTAAGATAATAGCGCCCATACCGATCAGACAATGATCACCGATCGTACATCCATGAATAATGGCACCATGACCGATCGTTACATAATCGCCTATCTTAACAGGATGCTCATCGTCCACATGTACCGTGCAATTATCCTGTATATTACTGCACTTACCGATCTCAATGGCTGACTGATCCGCGCGTACCACTGCATGATACCAAACCGTACTCTTTTCTCCTATACTGACCTCTCCATAGACAACCGCGCCTTTGGCAATTCTGGCTGTTTCATGTATATTCATAGGATTCCTCATTTCTTTTCATTCCCTGTGCCTTTGACAGAATTAGTGATGGAATAAGCGGATGCCCGTAAATGCCATTACCATATCATATTTATCACAACATTCGATCACCAGATCATCTCTTACGGAGCCGCCGGGCTGTGCAATATACTTAACGCCGCTCTTGTAAGCACGTTCAATATTGTCCGAGAAGGGGAAGAATGCATCTGAACCTAAAGTAACATCCTGATTGCCGTCAAGCCATGCACGCTTCTCTTCTCGGGTAAATACAGGAGGCTTTACCTTGAAACGTTTCTGCCATTCTCCTTCACGCAGAACATCTTCATATTCATCTCCGATATAAACATCAATCGTATTATCTCTGTCTGCACGTCCGAGACCATCTGCAAACTGCAGATCAAGTACCTGAGGTGCCTGACGCAGATACCAGTTATCAGCCTTCTGCCCTGCAAGTCTTGTACAATGAACTCTGGACTGCTGTCCCGCACCGATACCGATTGCCTGTCCGCCTTTTACATAGCATACGGAGTTGGACTGTGTATACTTTAAAGTGATCAATGCGATTTTCATATCAATTTCTGCTTCCTGCGGAAGTTCTTTGTTCTTCGTTACAATATTGGAAAGCAGATCGGCACTGATATCTAATTCATTTCTTCCCTGTTCGAAAGTAATACCATACACCTGTTTTCTTTCCAGTTCAGCGGGAACATAAGCAGGATCGATCTGGATAATATTATAATTTCCGTTTTTCTTTGCCTTTAACAGGGCAAGTGCCTCTTCGGTATATCCGGGGGCGATCACTCCGTCAGACACTTCTCTCTTGATAAGTCTTGCCGTATCTTCATCACAGATATCAGACAGAGCAATGAAATCACCAAATGAGGACATTCTGTCTGCACCTCTTGCTCTTGCATAAGCACTTGCAAGTGGAGAAAGCTCACCCATGTCATCAACCCAATAAATCTTTCTCTCAACCTCAGTTAAAGGAATACCTACTGCTGCTCCTGCCGGAGATACGTGCTTGAAGGAGGTTGCAGCAGGAAGTCCTGTTGCCTTCTTTAATTCCTTAACAAGCTGCCAGCCGTTAAACGCATCCAAAAAATTGATATATCCCGGCTTGCCGTTTAATACCTCGATAGGAAGCTCCCCCTTCTTCATATAAATTTTGGATGGCTTCTGATTTGGATTACAACCATATTTTAATTCTAATTCTTTCATTTTGATAACTCCTTTAAAAACATTCATCGAACCTTTTTGTGTCTGTCTGTCCGGCTCTGAACAATTACATATTCTTATTCATAATCTTTGTCTCATACTCGCCTGTTGCGATATCAATATAGCGAATAAACAAAGATACCTTGTTCTCATCGTTTAAGCTATTCCATACCGTGTTTGCAAACTCTTCCATATCATTTGGAATATCGACAAGCTTAGGCTCACCTTCAAAGCTTGGTAACGGATTCCCATCACACTTATAGGTATGAATAAAATGTCCTTCTCCTGCAACCGGATTCGTATATGCAAAGGTATATCTGTTGCATGCATCCGGATTACCATTGTTGCTTTTTAAAATAGACATAGCGTAGTTATAGGAACCATCCTCAATATGAAGAACTCCTGAAATTCTTGGTGTGTAGTTCGGAGCATCCGGCTCAAACTCTCTTGTTCTTAACGCCTGCTCAAATGTCATCTGCTTGTCCATTAAATCATAAATGGTATCTGTCTGGTCACCATTGGTAACGATTGTCTTGTTGCCAAGTACACGTACCGGTGCGTAGATAATGAGACTAGGATCGCTTAACTTAGAAGAATCAAATGCCTGAGTGCGGATTCCCTCTCCATCTTCCACAAATACTCTGTTTCTGCTATTTTCGCTTCTACCCATAATAAAATAAGCGATTGCAGCCTTTGTGCCGTCCGGTGTCTTACCAATCACAATCCCTCTGCCAGGGTATGCGTTGCTCTGTAATTCATTTGCCAGTGAAAGTTTTTCCATTTCTTTTTCCTCCGTATCATATGGTTGCACGATTAAATGTTGACATAAAAAGACCACCCAGGTCACACTCTTATCATGCTGCCCAGGCGGTCGGCTTTTCTCTACTATTATACACTCCCTGTAGGTCCTCCTACACAGTCAATCCTGTTTCCGCCAGTTGTGTATCTATAGCTATCATAGCTGAAAAGCTTACATATTGCAAGTAGCAATTATAATGACGAGGCAAAAATCGTTACTGTTTACGATGTACGAGTGAACAGTAACTACTTTACGGCATCATATGCTCAGTAATCGCCTCAACACCATAC
>CAYPLM010000128.1:0-4896 GCA_964411575.1 uncultured Oscillibacter sp.
CCAGGGAAGAATGGAATGCCATCACCGGCAACCAGCAGCTGCCCTCTCCCTTCGGCGTGGAGACCAAGGCTGTTTCCGTGCGTGTCGGTGAGAAGGCAACCTACACCGATGAGACCGGCAACTACGCAGACACCGCTCTGACGGGTCTGAATACGGAAGTGGCCACGGTGAAGCTCACTGGCACCTCCGACAGCTATACCGCTGGCGATGCTGTGAGCAGCACCTTGCCCAACGGCAAGTATCTGGTCAAGAGCATCCGCAGCGCCAAGCAGATCACCGGCGGCGGTTACATGACCACCCAGAGCGAGACCAGCGATCCTAATCTGCCTGCGTACACTGCAACTGGTCTGCACCTGACCACCCTGAAGGGCGACGGCGAGGGCACCGATGTCTGGACCATCACCGCTACTGAAACCGATGGCGGCTATTACGTCCAGTCTGCTGACGGCAAGTATGTGACCCTCAGCAACCACTCTGCCTCCCTGACTGAGACTGCAACCGAGCTGACCATCGCTTACAACACCGCCGGTTATTGGACGCTGAAGAAGGGCGATTGTTATCTGAACCACCACGGCGGCACCGACAACCCCAATGCCGCAGGCTGGAACGGCGACAATGGCAGACATGATGCCAGCACCAATGAGGGCAGCCAGTTTATCCTGCTGCCTGTCATCGAGACGGAACTGTCCACCACCATCACCATCACCGGTGTGGGCGTGGGCGAGACCTCTGTGACCATTGGTGAAACCAAGTACGCCATCACCGTCAGTGCCGCGCTGCCTGAGCAGGAGGTTTCCGTCCGGGAGCGCAGCGACCTGGTGATCGAGCGGGAGGGAGACAAGCTGTCCACCCTGGATACCGATGAGCTGGATACCAGCAAGGCCACTGTTTTCGGTGTGGTCACCGCTGTGGGTGAGAATGTGGGTGACCTGAGCGGCTGCCTGTTCACCTTCACCAAGTCCGGCGAGCAGTATGTCATCTCCCATGAGATGGAGGATGGCGTTATCCTGTATCTGAATCACAGCAGCAACTCCACTACCCCGCTGCAGACCGACCGGGATACCGTCACTGTGGCAGCGGGCACAACCGCCGGAATGTTTAAGCTGACCAACCAGTCGGATAACAAGACTCTCCATTTCCACATGGAGCAGGAGACTCCTTATTGGAACCGCTGCGAAACTGACACCAGCGAAAAGTGCCAGGAGTACATCTTCCGTGCCGTAACGGCAGAGGATACCATCACCGATTCTCCCATCCGGGGCTATGTCCAGCTGACCAGTGTAGATCAGATCGTTGACGGCGGCGAATACCTGATCGCTGCCAAGACCGACAGCGGCGCCTGGTACGTCCTGCGCCCCATTGTGTCTTCCACTGGAACGGATTACGCTGAGAAGATCGCCTCCCAGTGCGTGACCAAGGTCACCGTTCACGGTGTGGCACAGGGTGAGACCAGCTTCATCCTGGACGGCAACCGGTATGTGGTCACCGTCAATCCCTACTGCGAACACGCCAACACCGAGCTGCGCAATGAAGTTACCGCCAACTGCCAGACGGAAGGCTACACCGGCGATACTTACTGCACTGACTGCAACGAAAAGCTGACCTCCGGCTATTCTACCGGCTTCGGCAAGCACAATTACCAGAACGGCATCTGCTCCGTCTGCCAGAAGAATGCCGCCCACGTTGAAGTGGCTAATGTCACCAATGACACTCTGCTGAAGGCTGGTGCGGATCAGTATCCCACCGGTACGACTGAGGATCAGCCCTTCCCCGGCGATTTCCCCAACATTGCCAACTTCCGCATTCCCGGCATGGTCACTCTGAAGAATGGCTGGATCGCCACTGTGGCGGATGCCCGGTATTCCACCGGTGCGGACGGCGGCGGACTGGATACCATTTTCAGCGTCTCCAAGGACGGCGGCGAGACCTGGAACTACAGTATGCCCGTCTACTTCCCCGACAGTGACGGCTACAGCGGCATCAACGCCACCACCATCATTGACCCCATCATCGTTCAGGCCAATGACGGCACCATTTACATCATGGTGGACGTGAACCCCACCGGCTGCACCACCATGTACTGCACCCCCGGCGTGGGTACCGGCTATGTGACCGTGGACGGCGTATCCCGTCTGGCACTGACCTCCGACTATTCCAAGATCACCGTTGCCCCCACTGCGGACAATACCGATGTGTATGATTACTATGTGGGAGACCTGGGCGAGGATGGCTACGCACCCATCATCCACCGGGCAACCAAGCTCGCGACCAATCTGGTGGTGGACGAGTGCTTCAACATCTATCAGAAGAACAGTGATGGCACCTACTCCAACCCCTATCAGACCCAGGTGAACACCAACACCCGGATCCAGCAGAATGTATTCTATGAAGGCTCTGTGCTCCATGTCTACAAGACCGGCTATATGTGGGTGGCGGAATCCAGAGACAACGGCGAAACCTGGCACCACAGCATCATCAACGACCAGGTCAAGCGTGACACCGAGACCGGTCTGCTGGTTTCCCCCGGCCGTGGCACCATCCTCAGCGATGGCACCATCATCATGCCTTACTACAACCACTTTGACACCGCCACTTCCGCCGGCACCGAGCGGGCAAGCCTGGTTTGGTCCAGAGACAATGGCAAGACCTGGCATCGTGGCACGGACATCCAGGGCGGCTGGTCCAGCGAAAGCGAGCTGGTGGAGCTGTATAACGGCACGGTTCGCCTGTTCGTCCGCAACGGCAACAACACCGTCGGCTACGCCGATGCCCAGTGGGACGAGGCACAGAACGCATACGTCTGGACGACGAATCTGACCTCCACCGGCGTTAGCTCCCATTCCGGCTGTAATGTTTCCGCCATCAAGTATTCTCAGAAGATCGACGGCAAGATGGCTGTTCTGGTGGCCTGCCCCGGCGGCACCGGCAGAAATAACGGTAAGATCTTCGTGTTCCTGGTGAATGAAGACAACACCATGGAGTGCAAGTACACCTTCTCCGTCAACGATTCCGGCTACGCCTACTCCTGCCTGACGGAGCTGGAGGATGGCCGCATCGGCCTGCTGTGGGAGCCCAACGGATCCCCCACCAGCATTGTTTACAGCAGCTTTGACATGGACGAGATCTGCAACGGCGCTGAGATCAATGGTCAGAGAACCATCCATGTGGGTCTGTACGAAACCTTCACCGAGCGCCTGGCCGCAGCCTTCCAGCCCGGTGAGCTGTCCGATCCCTCTGTGGCAGAAGTGAAGGTGGACAGCAAGACCACCACCACGACCCTGGCTGCCACCGGCACCGATTCCACCTTCGGCGGTCTGGACATTCCTCTGGAGGACTGCCTGTATATCTTCACCACCAGCGGTGATGGCTATGTCATCGAAAGCGTGGAGAACCCCGGCCTGTTCCTGTCTCACAAGGTCAGCAGCGCAGCGGGCATTCCCAACTGTGCCACCTCCGTTGCCATCAGCATTGTCAGCGGCAGCACCGACGGTGCTTATGCCTTCCAGGACAATGTGACGGCAGGCGGCAGCGGCAAGACCCTGTACTTCTGGAAGAACGAAAGCAGTGGCAAGACCTACAGCTTCGACCGTCAGGGCGGCACCGATGCCAACGGCGCCACCGATTTCCTGATCTTTGCGCCTGCGGCAGCTGACGTGAAGACTCCCGAGATCCCCGGCTATGTCCAGGTGACTTCCGCACAGATCGTCAGCGGCGGCAAGTATCTGATTGTGGCAAAGGCCGGCGACAGCTATTATGCCCTGCGTCCCAGCACCGGCTCCAGCCGCTATGACCATGTCGTTAAGGTCGGCGGTGTGGATACCACCACTGTCACCACCGTGACCTACACCGGTCTGAAGGCTGGCACTGCCATCTTTACCGAGGCCGTCTCGGGTCATAAGTATACCATCAAGGTTGCGGATAAGACCAACGTGCCTGTGTATGTCAAGGTCGGCGGCGAACTGCTCATCCCCGTGGGCGAGGGCGAGTCCATCATCCATCAGCCTGCGGCCGATATTGCCACCGCTGAGCTGGTTACCGGCGAAGAAGCCCAGCTGAAGCTCACCGGCGTGGGCGTGGGCACCACCGATGTGATCGTCGGCAGCACCATGTTCCGTGTCCAGGTCTGGAACAGCGGCATGAACACCAAGACCGTGGCTCTGAAGGAAGGTCAGACCGCCAGCTTCACCGAGATGACCGGTAATTTTGAAAGCGATGCGTTGGATGGCTTGAATACCGCTGTGGCCACCGCCGCACTGGAGGCACAGCCGAACAACCTCTACACCCTCAGAGCGGTCGCTTCTCAGCTGACCAGCGGCAAGCAGTATGTGATCCGCAACACCCGCAGAGGAAAACTGCTGTCCAACGAGACGGCAACCGGCTCCGGCGCTGCCGGACTGAATCTGGATGGTGCGATGGATCAGATCATCGACGCTGATGTCTGGACTGTGACTCAGGTGGAAGGCGGCTTTACCATTCGGGATGCCGCAGGGAAGTATCTGACCATCGGCAGCGGCACCGCAGCCGTTACCGAAACGGCCACCACCCTGAGCCTGAGCTATGACGGAAGCCTGGGCATCTGGACCATCGGTCAGGGCAGCTACTACCTGAATAACTACGGCGGTGCCGGCAAGGCTTGCGCAGCTGGTTACACCGTCGGCAGCAGCGATAATGGCAGCCGCTGGGAATTCTATCCTGTGGGTGAGCTGAAGGCTGCTACCACCCGGATCACCTTCACCGGTGTGAAGGCAGGCACGACTTCCGTGACCATCGGCAGCACTACCTATAACATCACCGTCACCCCTGACCATACCCACGATTTCAACCAGCAGAACACCGACAGTAAGTACCTGGCCAGTGCAGCAACCTGCGAAAGTGCCGCCACCTACTACTATTCCT
>CAYPLM010000129.1:0-4853 GCA_964411575.1 uncultured Oscillibacter sp.
TGTCGACGAGCTTCTTGTCGCCCATGCGAGCGCCCCAGCGGGCGTCGGGAGCGGCATAGGGAGCCGCGCTCATGTTCTCGGTGCCGCCGCAGACGACGATGTTGGCGTCGCCGGCAAGGATGGCGCGCGCGCCCTCGATGACGGACTTCATGCCAGAGCCGCAGACCATGCCCACGGTGTATGCGGGAACGGAATAGGGCAGACCCGCGCCCACGCCGACCTGACGGGCGACGTTCTGGCCGAGACCGGCGGTGAGGATGCAGCCGAACATCAGCTCATCCACGTTTTCGGGAGCAACGTTGGCGCGCCTGAGCGCTTCTTTGACGACGATAGCGCCCAGCTCAGCGGCGGGAGTGTTCTTCAGGGAGCCGCCGAAGGAACCCACGGCGGTACGGCAGCAATTGACGACATACAGATCTTTCATTGACTGTTCTCCTTAAAAATTGATTTGTTGGGGAACGCCCCATTCTTGCTTACGTTTATTATACATGGGAAAACAGGAAAAATCAACTGCTAAATTCAGATAAGTGCCGCGAAAAATGAAGGATTCCCTTCATTTTGTTAATCATTTAACGATAATCCGTCCCTCTGCATGACTGGAACAATGCAGGGAGGCAGCTGCTATTCTCCGGATGTTCCGCCGTCAGCAGTCGTCCTCCTTCCCAAACTCGCGCACGGCCAGCGCAATGCACATGACCTCCGCCGCACCGGCCTCGCGCAGCACGCGGGCGCACTCGCCCATCGTCGCGCCGGTGGTGAGAATGTCGTCCACGAGCAGGATGCGTCTGCCGCGGATGCGCCGCGCGTCCACCGCCTCGTACACGCCCAGCACGTTGGCCCGCCGCTCATCCGCCGCACCGAGGCGCGACTGGGCGGGGTTGTTCTGCGTTTTGTGCAGCAGCTGCACCGGCTCGCCGTCCCAACAGCGCGTCATGGCACGCGCAAGCAGCTCGGACTGGTCAAAGCCGCGCTCGCGCCGCCGCTTTTCGCTCACCGGCACCCAGGTCACAAGGTCAAATTCACCGTCGTACCACGTTTTGGCGCAGCGTGCCAGCTCTTCGCCGAACACGCCGGAGGAAAGCTGCGCGCCGTGAAACTTGAAGCGCAGGATGCCGTCACGCGCGAGGTCGCGATACAGGAATGGTGTAGCGCAGCGGCCATAGCCCGCGCCCTTGTGCATGGGGCGCTCATGGCGCGGCAGCGCCTTTTCGCAGGCCGGGCATGCGCCCTTTACGCCCACCCGGCCGCACCACGCGCAGCGCGGCGGGAAGAAGAGGTCGAGAAGCGTTTCACGAAGCTTCATTGCGCACCCTCTGCAAGCCGCCAGCGCAGCCCGCTGTAGCGGCGCTGCTGCGCAGCGTTGGCCGCCATGCGCGAGAGCACCGCGTCATCGCCCACGATCACCAGCAGCTCACGCGCGCGCGTGATGGCCGTGTACAAAACGCCGCGCACCATCAGCCCCGGTGCCGCAGGCGCGGAGACGAACACCACCGCGCGGTACTCGCTGCCCTGACTTTTATGTACCGTCATCGCATAGGCCAGCTCCAGCTCGCCCAGCTGCTCAAAGGGATAGGTCGCCACGCGCTCGTCGTAGGCCACGGCCATCAGCCCTGCGGCGTTGTCGATCTGCAAAATGCGCCCTACGTCGCCGTTGAACACGCCCGTTCCGGCCACGCCGTCCTCGCGCTGCCAGATGAGCTCGTAGTCGTTTCTGATCTGCATCACGCGGTCGCCCTCGCGGAACACCGTGTCGCCAAAGGCGTGCTCGTTGCGGTTGGGCACGGGCGGGTTGAGCGCGGCCTGCAGCGCGCTGTTGAGCGCAAGCGTACCGGTGGCACCCCGGCGGGTGGGCGTGAGCACCTGAATGTCGGCGGCGGGAATGCCCATCTTGTCGGGCAGCCGCGTGCGGCACAGCTCTACCACCGTGTCGCAAAGGCGCGCGCTGTCGCGCCGGGGCATGAAGAAAAAGTCGCCTGAGGCGCTGTTTTTCAGCTCCGGCGTACGCCCCTCGTTCACCGCGTGCGCGTTGCGCACGATGCCCGACGCCTCGGCCTGCCGGAAAATTTCCGTCAAGGCCACCACAGGAAAGCGCTCGCTGCGGATGAGGTCGCGGAACACGCAGCCCGCGCCCACGCTCGGCAGCTGATCCGCATCGCCAACCAGAAGCAGCCGGCAGCCCGGCTTGAGCGCGGCAAGCAGCGCGCGGGTGATGCTCAGGTCGAGCATTGAGGTCTCGTCCACGATCACCGCGTCGGCCTCCAGCGGCTCTCTGGCATTTTTGGCAAGGATCAGCTCGCCGGTGGCATCGTTCCAGCTCACGCCGAGAAGGCGGTGGAGCGTCTGCCCCTCCCGCGCGCACAGCTCGCCCAGGCGCTTGGCAGCGCGCCCCGTGGGCGCGGCCAGCGCGACATCCAGCCCCATGCGCTCATACAGCGTGACGATGCCGCGCACGCAGGTGGTCTTTCCCGTGCCGGGGCCGCCGGTGAGGATGAGCACGCTCTCCTGCGCAGCCAGCTCCACGGCGCGGCGCTGCTGCGGAGCATAGCGCAGCCCCTGCACGCGCTCGATCTCGTCGATGGCATTTTTTGCCCCGCGCAGCGGCTCAGGCGCGCGGGCGCGGAGCTCCAGCAAACGCTGCGCCGTTTCGCACTCCTCCTGATAGCGGGCGTAGAGGTAGCACGCCTGCACGTTGGCCACCTGCTGCTGTACCACCGCGCCGCGCGTAAGCAGCGCGTCGAGCGCCGCCTCCACCGGTTCGCCCGGCATGTCCAAAAGGCGCGCCGCCGCATCGATCAGCTTGCCGCGCGGCAGAAAAACGTGCCCGTTATTCTCATTGTAAAACAGCTCAAAGAGCACGGCGGCCTCGGTGCGCTGCGCGCAGTCGGGCGGAAAGTCCAGCGCAAGCGCTATTTCGTCCACGGTGGAAAAGTCCACGCCCAGCTCGGCGGAGCAGAGGAGGTACGGGTCTTCACACACGCGCTCCACCGCATCCATGCCGAAGCGGCGGTAAAGCGCCAGCGAAAGCGCCACAGGCAGCTTGTAGCGCGACAAAAACTCCGTCAGCCGCCGCAGCCCCATCTGCTCGCGAAAGCTCTCGGAGATCTCGCGGGCGCGGCGCGCCGTGAGCCCCTTGACCTTCGTCAGCTGCGCCTCTCCCTCCGCCAGCGCCTCGAAGGTCTTTTCGCCGAAGGTGTCCACCAGCTTCTGCGCCGTAGCAGGCCCCACGCCGCGGATTGTGCCCGAGGCAAGAAAGCTGACGATCTCGTCCGGGCGCAGGGGAAGGCGGCGCTCCGCCTCTTCAACCTGAAACTGCTCGCCGTGCTGGGGGTGCGTGGTGTAGTGACCGTTGGCGACGAGCTCCTCGCCGACAGCGACAAAGGGCAGGTAGCCCACCAGCGTCTCCGTCTTGCCGTCGTCGGTGGTGACGCGCATGACCGCGTAGCCATTCTCTTCATTCTGGTAGATCACGCTGCGGACCGTGCCGATCAGCGTGGTGCTGCGCTCCTCCATCGTGCTCTCTCCTCAAATCAGTTGATATAGCCCCTCCGGGCGGCAAAGCGTAATGTCATAGTCCTCCGCGCAAAGCCGTGCGGCCACGGCCAGCGCGTCCGCATCTGCGCCGCAGTCCACCAGCACGACACGCGAGAACGCCCCCGCGTCGTACCGCGTGCGCTCGAGCGCGCGCACGGTGAACTCCAACTGCGCCGCCGCGCCGCGCACGGGCACCACAGCCAGCGCGTCCGCCGCGCGTCCCCTCCGCGGAAAACGCAGCGCCGTGACCGTCAGCCACACCAGCGTCGTCAGCCCCACGGCCGCCAGCGCGGCGATCACCCCGTCCTGCAAAAGCTGCACACGCCTCATCTCCCTTCGCACCAGCATATGAAGCGAAGGGGAGAAGGGTGCATCCCCCACTCACGGCAGTATTCTTCTGAGATACTGCCCGGTGTACGAGCCCGGCGTTTTTGCCACCTGCTCGGGCGTGCCGGTGGCCACCACGGTGCCGCCGCCGCTGCCGCCCTCGGGGCCGAGGTCGACCAGATAGTCAGCGCATTTGATGACGTCAAGGTTGTGCTCGATGACGAGCACGGTGTTGCCCGCATCCACCAGCCGCTGCAGCACCTCCAGCAGCTTTTTCACATCGTCGGTGTGCAGACCGGTGGTGGGTTCGTCGAGGATATAGATGGTGCGCCCCGTGGCGCGCTTGCTCAGCTCGGTTGCGAGCTTGACGCGCTGCGCCTCGCCGCCGGAGAGCGTGGTGGACGACTGCCCCAGACGCACATAGCTCAGCCCCACATCGTAGAGCGTTTGCAGCCTGGTCTCCAGCTTCGGCAGGTCGCGGAAAAATTCCAGCGCCTCGTCTACGGTCATCTCCAGCACGTCGGCAACGGACTTGCCCTTGTAGCGCACCTCCAGCGTCTCGCGGTTGTAGCGCTTGCCCTTGCACACCTCGCAGGGCACATAAATGTCGGGCAGGAAGTGCATTTCGATCTTCAGCTGGCCGTCGCCCTGGCACGCCTCGCAGCGGCCGCCGCGCACGTTGAAGCTGAAGCGCCCCGGCCCGTAGCCGTGCGTTTTGGCGTCGGGCGTGGAGGCAAAAAGGTCGCGGATGTCGTTGAAAAGGCCTGTATAGGTGGCAGGATTGGAGCGCGGCGTGCGCCCGATGGGGCTCTGGTCGATGCAGATGACCTTGTCGAGCCACTCCTCGCCCTCCACGCCGCCGCAGCGGCCGGGACGCACCTTCATGCGGTTGAGGTCGGCGCCGAGGCGCTTGTAAATGATCTCGTTGACCAGCGAGCTTTTGCCGCTGCCCGAAACTCCCGTAACGCAGGTGAAAGCGCCGAGCGGAAGTGAAA
>CAYPLM010000130.1:0-4847 GCA_964411575.1 uncultured Oscillibacter sp.
GGTGTGGACGGCATGGTGCACATCTCCGAGCTGAGCTGGAGCCGCATCAAGAACCCCGCCGAGATCGTCAAGGTGGGCGACACCCTCGAGGTGTACGTCATCAACTTCGATGCCGACAAGCGCAAGATCTCCCTCGGCGTGAAGGATAAGACCCAGAATCCCTGGGATGTGTTCATGAACACCTGCGCCGTGGGCGATGTGAAGAGCGTTCGCATCGTCAAGCTGATGACCTTTGGTGCCTTCGCCGAGGTCGTGCCCGGCGTTGACGGCCTGATCCACATCTCCCAGATCGCCGACCGCCGCATCGACAAGCCCGCCGACGTGCTCGCCGAGGGCGACATCGTCGACGCGAAGATCATCGGTATCGACGAAGAGAAGAAGAAGGTCTCCCTCAGCATCCGCGCTCTCCTCGCCCCTGCGGCGCAGGAAGAGGCTCCTGTCGAGGAGTAATTCCAAACAAGCAGACAAAAGGCATCCCCTTCCGTTCATGGAGGGGGATGCCTTTGCGCGTTATGCCCACCAGGCGATGTTCAGCGCCACCAGCGCGGCGTTGAAGAAGTCGATGAACAGCCCGCCGACCATCGGTATGACGAAGTACGCCTCCGGCGAGGGGCCGTAGCGGCGCGACACGGCCTGCATGTTGGCCATGGCGTTGCTTGTCGCGCCCATGGCAAAGCCGATGAAGCCCGCCGACATCATCGCTGCGTCGTAGTCCCGTCCCATCAGCGGGAACACTACATACAGCGAAAACACCCACATCAGCACCACCTGCCCCACAAGGCACAGCAGCATCGGCCCGGCCAGGTCGACCAGCTGCCAAAGCTTCAGCCCCGAGAGAGCCATGGCAAGAAAGATCGAGAGGAACATGCTGCCCATGGTGTCCAGCTCCTCGGCGGGGAAGTCGAGCTTTGCACCGTCGCAGACGTTGCGCACCGCCACCGCCACCAGCATCGCGCCGATGTATGCCGGGAAGCTGAAGCCGCACAGCTTTGTCAGCACCGTGCTCACATAGTTGCCCACGCCCACGCTGAAGCACAGCAGCAGAAAGCCGCGTACAAAGCGCTGCGGGTCGGAGGTGAATCGCTCGTCCTCACTCTCGGGCGCGCCGTCAGCGGTCTCACGCAGCGGCTGACGAAGATGGCTGCGCTCAATAAGCCGCCGCGCCGCCGGGCCGCCGAGAAGCGAGCCGAACACCAGCCCGAACGTTGCCGCCGCCAGCGCCGCCGCCGTGCCGCCCACCGCGCCCGCCGCTTCGAGATCGGGGCCGATGGCTGCCGCCGTGCCGGGCCCGCCGATCAGCGCCACCGAGCCGCAGCCGATGCCGTAGAGCGGGCTTTTGCCAAACAGCAGCATCACGCCACCGCCAAGCAGGTTCTGAAGGCCTATCATCACGATGCTCAGCCCCAGCAGCACCAGCACGGCTTTTCCGCTTTTCACCAGCAGCGGGATGCTCACTGTGAAGCCAACCGTGGCGAAAAAGAGAATCATGAACACGGTTTGCAGCGTGTCGTCAAAGGTGATGAGCGCCGTGCCGGAGGCGTAGAGCGCGGTGTTGAGCAGCGCAAAGCACGCGCCGCCCACCAGCGGCGCCGGGATGCAGAAGCGGCGCAGCGGCGCAATGCGCTGTGTCAGGCAGCTGCCAAGGTAGTACATCGCCGCGCCCAGCGCAAGGGCATGGTAGAGGTTGAGGTGGATCTCCGTCATGAGCAGGGCTCCTTTCCGAGTTTGATTTCATCCTCATAGTATGCACGCGGGGTGTGAAAAGAATGCTAAGCATATGCGTCGGCGTGTCAAAAAATGTCACTGGTGTGGTAATCCGTTCTCCTATACGTTGGGTATTACGGATTGTCGCGGCAGTGTGCGCACTGCCTCACAATGACATGGGTTTGTCGACAGACAGGCATATGATCTCTTGTCCGCGTCATAGAATGCTGCAACAGGGGAGGGAAGCACCATGATCTGCCGCTTTTCCGACCTTCGCTGCAAGGAGGTCATCAACATCTGCGACGGCTGCCGGCTCGGCTTTGTGGGCGACATGGAGTGCCGCCTGCCCGAAGGCGAGCTGGGCGCGCTGATCGTGCCGGGGCCGTGCCGCTTTTTCGGGCTGTTCGGCCGCGGCGAGGACTATTACATCCCGTGGGACTGTGTTAAACAGGTGGGCGACGACATCATTCTCATCGACCGCCCGTTTCCCCAGCAGCCGCCGCCGCGCCCTGAGCGCCGCCGCCGCAGACGCTGAAAAAACCGTTGACAAAACGGCGGCGAGCGGATATAATCGCAGCATACACGCAAAGATGCGGAGGAGTAGCCAGAGCGTCGTGGGCGCAGAGAAGGGGCGGTTGGTGCAAGCCCCTGCCACAGACTCGGTGAAGTCGCCGCGGAGCGGCCGCGCTGAAGCAGAAGTAAGCCGGACGGGTGCTCCCGTTACAGAGCCGCGAGTGTCCGCGCTTTTGACCGGCGCGGGAATTCAGGTGGTAACACGGATCGTTTCGGTTCGCCCTGAGCAGTTTGTCTGCTTGGGGCGTTTTTTTGTAGAGTTTACGATAGGAGAAACACATGGACTATTTTGTTCTGCGCTTTGACCACAGTTACGAAAAAGCCGATTTTATCGCGCTCAACGCCGTGGCATCGAAAAAGCTGATGCCGTGGTGGAAGCGCGGTGTGGACATCATCATGCTGCTGGCGGCGCTCTTTTTGATCTTCGGCGGCGCAGCAATGCTCGGCGATGAGGAGGTGCGCGGCTCGGGCATCACGGCCGTGCTGATGGGCGTGGCGCTCCTCCTGCTGTTCGTATTCAAAAACCGCGTCAACGCGTGGGCGTCGCGCCGGAACATGGCGAAGGTGGAAAATCTCACCATCAAGTGCAGCGACGATGTGATCACCGAAAAGAGCACGAAGATGCTCGTGCAGGTGCCGTACACTACTATCGCGCGCGTTTTCCACTATCGGCAGCGCTATTTCCTTTTCGTGGACAAGCGCCGCGCGTACATTCTGCCGGAGGCACATTTCGTAGTGGGCGACCCGCATGATTTTGCCTCCTTCATCACTGAAAAAACCGGGAGAACCGTGGAATATATATTATAAAAGAACAGAGGAGAAAGAACATGAGATTTGTATTTGACGCAACCGCCGAGCAGTTTGACCTGGCCGCTGAGCAGGAAATTTTGCTGCGCTTTGTCAGCAACCGCAAGCGCAACTGGATCACGGCCGTGGGGCTGTGCGCTGTAGCCATTGTGCTGGCGGCAGTGCTGGTGATCGGCAAGTTTGGCGACGCGGAAAAGACGCTGCGTCTGGTCGGCTCGCTGGTGGGCATCGTGCTCATCGAGCAGCTCTACCTCGACCGCAGCGGCGGCAACCAGAAGGGCTACCTCAAAATGCTCTACCGCGGCCGCATGAACCAGACCGACGAGGAGCGCGCCGCACCCCTGCGCGTCGAGCTGGAGCAGGGCGCTGAGGTGATGGAGATTTTCAACCGCGACGGCAAAGCAGGCGAGTGGAGCCTTGCGGGGCTTCGCCGCGTAACCGAAAGCGACGACATCTTCGAGCTCTGCCACGGGGCGATGCTCTCGCGCCGCTACCTCGCGCTGCCGAAAAGCGCACTCGCCGAGGGCAGCGTCGATGCCTTCCGCGACGAGCTGGCTGCGCGTGTCAAGGGCGGTAAGGTTGAGCGCTACACCATTCCCGAACGCATGCAAAAGCAGATGGACAGCACCCGCGCCAAGCTGCTTGGACGATAACAGAAGAAGGAGAACACAAAATGATCAAAGAATTACCCAAAGTGTACGAGCCGCAGCAGGTGGAAAGCCGCATCTATCAGATGTGGATGGACAACCACTGCTTTGAGGCCAAGGCCGACCCCGACAAAAAGCCCTTTTCCATCGTCATGCCGCCGCCCAACGTCACCGGACAGCTGCACATGGGTCATGCGATGGATGCCACGCTTCAGGATATCCTCACGCGCTTTAAGCGCATGCAGGGCTACGCCGCGCTGTGGCTGCCCGGCACCGACCACGCCGGTATCGCCACGCAGATCAAGGTGGAAGAGGAGCTGCGCGTGCATGAGGGGCTGACGCGTTACGACCTCGGGCGCGAGAAGTTCCTCGAGCGCGTGTGGGAGTGGAAGGAAAAGTACGGCAACCGCATCGTCGAGCAGCAGAAGAAGATGGGCTCGAGCTGCGACTGGTCGCGCTCCCGCTTCACCATGGACGAAGGCTGCTCGAAGGCCGTGCGAGAGACGTTCTGCGAGCTTTACGACAAGGGACTGATCTACAAGGGCAGCCGTATCATCAACTGGTGCCCGCACTGCCTGACCGCGCTTTCCGACGCGGAGGTGGAGTACGTCGACAAGCCCGGCCACCTCTGGTACATCCGCTACCCGCTCTCCGACGGCTCGGGTGACGTTGTTGTGGCCACCACCCGCCCCGAAACGATGATGGGCGACACGGGCGTGGCGGTCAACCCCGAGGATGAAAAGCTCAAGTACCTCATCGGCAAGAAGTGCATCCTGCCCATCATGAACCGTGAAATTCCCATCGTGGGCGACGAATACTGCGAGATCGGCTTCGGCACCGGCGCGGTGAAGATGACTCCCGCGCACGACCCCAACGACTTTGAGGTGGGTCTGCGCCACAACCTCGAGGTCATCCGCGTCATCGCCGACAACGGCACCATCAATGAAAACGGCGGCAAGTACAACGGCATGGATCGCTATGAGTGCCGCAAGGCCATCGTTGCCGACCTCGAGGCGGAGGGCTACCTCATCAAGACCGAGCCCTACAGCCACAACGTGGGCACCTGCTATCGTTGACACAACGACGTGGACCCGCTGATCTCCGCGCAGAGCTTTG
>CAYPLM010000131.1:0-4822 GCA_964411575.1 uncultured Oscillibacter sp.
CTGCACGGGTATAGTTCGCGGTTCGTACGGGACAACTGTTCTTGACCATCTGGCCGCCGACGGAGCCGGCTTCGCGGCTGGTGAGGTCGCCATTGTAGCCGTTTTTGAGGTTGACGCCAACCTCGTTGGCGGCCTCCATCTTAAACTTGTCCATAGCGGCGCGCGCTTCAGGGATGTTGATCTTGTTGTTGTTCTTGCTGGACATGATCGATTTTCTCCTTTTCCGTTTGGTTTTGTGGGATTGGGTATCGCAGCCGTAGCTTTGCCGTTTTTTTTCGACGGTATGCACGAAGATAGGCGGTAACTTTTGTCAGATATAACGATGAGCAAGGAGATAGCTTGTGCTGTTTCCTCGCTATTTGCGCCTGCTTTGGTATGGACGGCTTAAAAACACGCCCTCGATTTTTGCAAACGAGAAAGAGCCTCCGGTGGCGCCTGAATGGGGCATTGCCGGAGGCTCTGATCGTTTTTGATCCGTCAGCCGATGTTCCGGCCGTTCGGTCAAATTATCCAATGGCACGCTTTTTCGCGCGGCGGTACGGATTGACAGCGCAGGCAAAGAATGCTACAATCCAAAGCGAAAACTCTTTTTCGGGGGAGGTGAGCGGGGATGGTATTTGCCTCGTCGGTGTTTCTATTTTTATTCTTTCCGCTGACGCTGCTGTTGTATTACGCGCCGTTCACGCACAGCCGCGCATGGCGCAACGGCGTGCTGCTGGCGATGAGCCTGCTTTTTTACGCCTGGGGCGAGCCGGTGTTCGTGCTGGTGATGCTGCTGAGCGTGTGGTGGAACCGCCTTTGCGCGCTGCGGCTGGACGCGCATGAGGACAAGCGCGGACGCAAGGGTTGGCTGTGCGCGGCCATCGTGCCGGACGTGGCGCTGCTGTTTCTTTTTAAGTACCTGCGCTTCACCTTCGAACAGCTGGGGCTGATGCTCGGTGCGGGCGGGCTGCCGCGGCTGAACATCGAGCTGCCCGTGGGCATTTCGTTTTTCACGTTCCAGATCATGTCGTATGTGTTCGACGTGTACTACAAAAAAACCGCCGTGCAGAAAAGCTACGCCCACCTCGCGCTCTACATCTCCATGTTCCCACAGCTCATCGCCGGGCCCATCGTGCGCTACAGCACCGTGGCCGAGGAGATCGTCGAGCGTACAGAGACGCAGGCGGACTTTACGCGCGGCGCGGTGCGCTTTGTGCAGGGGCTTGCGAAAAAGGTGCTGCTGGCAAACTACCTCGCCCTCATCGCCGACAACGTGTTTGCCTTCATCGGCGAGCCTTACCCCGTGGCGACGGCGTGGCTGGGCGCGGTGGCGTACAGCATGCAGATCTATTACGACTTTTCCGGCTACAGCGACATGGCCATCGGCATGGGGCTGATGTTCGGCTTCCACTTCAGCGAAAACTTCAATTACTCCTTCACCGCCGACTCCATTTCCGACTTCTGGCGCAGGCAGCACATCTCGCTTTCGCAGTGGTTCCGCGACTATGTGTACATCCCGCTCGGCGGCAGCCGCGTGTCCAGGGCGCGCTGGGTGTGGAACCTTTTTGTGGTGTGGGCGCTGACGGGTATGTGGCACGGGGCGAACTGGACGTACATCGTCTGGGGGCTTTACTACTTTGTGCTGCTGGTGTTTGAGAAATTCTCGGGCTTCCCGGCGCGCGTGAAAAAGCACCGCGTGCTCTGCCACGCCTATGCGCTGCTGTTCACCGCCATCGGCATGGTGCTCTTCCGCGCGGAGGACTTCGGCGCGACGCTCTCGTTCATCGGCAACATGCTGGGGCTGCACGCCGCCGGGCTGAGCGATGGGCTGTTTGCCTACTACGTTTCGGCGGGCAAATGGGTGCTGCTGGCGGGCATGGTGTTTGCCACGCCCGTGCTGCCCCGGCTCGACCGCAAAATGCGCGCGCTGTGCCGTTCGCGCGCGGCGCTCGGCGTGTACGAGCTGTGCGTGGCGGCGGGGCTGTGCCTCGTTTTGGCGCTGTGCGTGGTGGTGTGCGTCAAGTCGGCGTACAATCCCTTCATCTACTTTAATTTCTGATTTCTGAGAAAGGAGCGCGAGACGATGCGCCATGCAAGCTGGCTGGATGCTGCCGCGCGGGGCATGATGCTCTCACTGTGCGCGGTGATGTGCTTTGCGCTGTTTGCGGCGTTTACGCCCGAGGCAGACGCGGCCGACGAGACGCCCGCCGCGTCCACCGCTGAACCTGCCGCGCCGGGCGAGCCGGTGCGCGACCGCGACGGCATCATCTGGTCGACGAAGGTCGACTGGGCGGCGCTCTATCCCACGCCGCCGCAGGCGGAGCGGGCGGAGGAAGCGCCGCGCACGGGCTTTGCCGCCCTTGCCGCCCGCCTTTCCGGCTGGGTCGACGACCTGCGCGCCGCGCTTGCGCCCTTTGAGGAAGCGGTGGACGCGTGGGAGGCGGAGGTGGACGACACCACCAACGAAAAGCTGTTCTTTTACGACCGCATCGTGGAGCTTGCCAACGCCTACGACGCGTTCATCGGCTGGGAGATCGTGGCGGTGGACAGCTACAACGCCGTCATCAACGCCGGGGACAACTATTTTCTCACCTGCGTTGAGCTGCGCGACGAGACCGCCAACGCGCAGGCGGGCATCGACATCGACACGCTCTGCCGCGAGCGGGGCATGGCGCACCTCTACATCGAAACGCCCGGCAAAACCTGCCGCGACGACGCGCACAGCGGCGTGACCGATTTCTACAACCAGAACGCCGACAGCCTTCTGAGGCTTTTGTCCGAGGCGGGCGTGGAAACGCTGGATTTGCGCGACGCGCTGCACGACGCCGGGATGGATCACCATGCCAGCTTTTACCAGACCGACCACCACTGGCTGGCCGAGACCGGCCTGTGGGCCACCGGCGTGATTGCGGAGACGGCAAACGAGCGCTTTGACCTTGCCCTCGACCTCGACGCACTGGCACCGGAAAAGTTTGATTACGAGGTCTATGAGGACTGGTTTTTGGGCTCGCAGGGCAAAAAGGTGACGCTCGCTCGCGCCGTGCCCGAGGATTTCACCATGATCTACCCGAAGGAGACGGCAGATCTGAGTATCTCCATCCCGTCGCTGGCGGTGGAAAAGCGCGGCGATTTTGACGTGCTGTACCGCTACGCCATGGTGGACACCTGCGACTATTATAACCTCAACCCCTACGCCGCCTACCTCTACGGCGACAACGCCCTCACGCGCATCACCAACCACCACGCGAAAAACGACGTGCGCGTGCTGATGCTGGGGCACTCGTTTGACAACACCGTCGTGCCCTTTATGGCGCTGGCCGCCGCGCAGGTGGACTCCATCGACCTGCGCGGCTTCACCGGCAGCCTCGAGACCTTCCTGCGCGAAAACGACTACGACATCGTTATCGAGTGCTACACCATCTAACGCAGGAGAATACAGAAAAACAGCTGCGAGACATGTGCCTCGCAGCTGTTTTTTATGCTTGGGGTTTACTTCATGCAGCGATAGATAAAGGTGACGATCTCCGCGCGGGTGCAGGCCTTGGCGGGCATGAGATTCACGCCGTCGCCCTGCATCACGTTTGCGCCGCAGGCCCACTGCATGGCCGTAAAGGCATAGTCGGGGATGCTCAGCGCGTCAGCGTAGCTAAGGATGTTGGTATCCTCGCCGACGCTCACGTCCTTGCCAAGAAGCTGCGCGAAGCGGTGGAGCAGCGTGACGATCTGCGCGCGGTCGCACGTCACGTCGGGGGAGAAGGTTGTGCCGTCCCCGGTGCCGCGGGTGATGCCGTTTTCGACCGCCCAAAGCACTGCGCTCTCGTAGTAGCTGCCGCTGACCACGTCGGTGAAGGGCGTTACCGTGCTCTTCGGCGCGGGGCAGCCCGACGCACGCCACAGGAACGTGACTGCCTGCGCGCGGTCACACAGACCGTCGGGGTTGAAGAGGCCGTCGGGCGTGCCGGTGGTGATGCCGTTATCCACGGCCCACTTCACCGCCTCTTCGTACCAGCCACCGGGCAGCACGTCGGGGAAGATGGGCTTTTCGGGCTCAGGATCAACAGGCGTGACGGGAGTGACGGGAGTGACAGGATCGGGAGTCGGCGTGGGATCGGGGGTAGGCGTGGGAGTGGGCGTAGGATCGGGCGTGGGATCGGGCGTGGGATCGGGCGTGGGGGTAGGCGTGACGCCCTTGTCGGCAAGCTGGTTGAGCTTAAAGACGGCGTGCACGCAATACTTCGCGCTGACACCCGGCAGCAGCACGGCGGCGGAGGCGCCGTCGAGCAGCACCTTATCCTCCGTCAGGCCGACGAGGTCGTAGCCTTCCTTCACGGACAGCGTCACGACCAGATAATACTGCGTGTAGGCCTGCAGGGTGTCCGTGGAGTCATCGCTCACGGCGGAGCTGAAGCTGCCGTCGAGCACGGACGCGTCGGTGCAGATGACATAGTGGCCGGTCCAGTACGCGTTGATGAAGTTGAGCATGGCGTTGGTCGCCGCGTCGGGCGTGACACTGACGTCGACGATCTTCTTGTCCAGCTCATAGCCGCCGAGCGTGAAGTCAACGGAGGGGATGGAGATGTCGCTGATGACCCAGTTGGCGGTGACGTTGACGGAGCCGGCGGGCATGGTAAAGGTGGTGGTGGCGCTGGCGGCGTCCGCAAAGCTCACGCCCTCGGTGCCCGTCCAGCCGGCGAAGGAGTAGCCGGGTTTCGTGCCGGCGTCGATGGTGACGGTCTCGCCCTTGCCGTACTTACCCGCGCCGGTGGTCTCAGCCGTGGAGCCGTTGACGGTGACGGTGTAGGCCGGGATGCGGTCGAGCTTGAACACGGCGACCTTCACG
>CAYPLM010000132.1:0-4816 GCA_964411575.1 uncultured Oscillibacter sp.
ACCTTGGTGTCCTGCTCGGTCACGCCCTCAGTGGCGTCGATCATGATCAGGCACACGTCGGCACGGTCGATGGCCATGGTGGCGCGCAGCACGCTGTAGCGCTCAATCTCCTCGTCGACTTTGGCTTTTTTACGCATACCGGCAGTGTCGATGATGACGTACTTGCCCGTTTCGTTTTCGAAGTACGAGTCGATAGCGTCGCGCGTGGTACCGGCCACGTCGGACACGATCACGCGCTCCTGCCCTAAAATGCGGTTGGTCAGCGAGGATTTGCCTACGTTGGGGCGGCCGATGATGGCGACCTTCAAAACATCGCTGACCTCTTCCTCCTCTTCCTCGGGTGGGAAGTAGGCCACGCAGGCGTCCAGCAGGTCGCCCGTGCCGTGGCCGTGCACGGCGGAGACGGCGATAGGGTCGCCAAGGCCGAGGTTATAAACTCGTAAAAGTCGGGGTTCGGCGCTCCGGTGCCGTCCATCTTGTTCACCGCCAGCACGATGGGCTTGTGCGAACGCAGCAGCATGTTGGCCACCTCCTTGTCGGAAGCGGTGAGGCCGCTTTTCACGTCGGTGAGGAACACGATCACCGTGGCGTTGTCGATGGCGATCTGCGCCTGTTCGCGCATGAAGGTGAGGATCTGGTTGTCGGTACGCGGCTCGATGCCGCCGGTGTCGACGAGGGTGAAGCTGCGGCCGTTCCAGTCGCACTCGCCGTAGATGCGGTCGCGCGTGACGCCGGGCGTGTCCTGTACGATGGAAAGACGCTGGCCGATGAGCTTGTTGAAGAGCATCGACTTGCCGACGTTGGGGCGGCCGACGATGGCTACGATTGGCTTGGACATATCAAATGACCTCCTTTGTGAGGATAATACACTTCTTTATAATATACCCGATTTTCCGCCAAAGTGCAAGTAGAAAGTTGGCGGCAGATGTGGTATGATGTCTGAAAGGTAATTCAACTGCCGGTTGAGGGAAAAATCAACCATCGTTCGGGTAAAACAACTGTCTCTCCCTTCCGCTGCGGCGTGCAGTCGGGTAAAATGGAGCCATCACAGGAAAGGAGCATTTCTCATATGAGCATGAACAACAAGACCTTTGGGCAGAAAGTCGGTGAGCTTCGCCGTAGCAAGGGAATGACGCAGGAGGCGCTGGCCGACCGACTGGGCGTTTCGGCACAGGCCGTGAGCAAGTGGGAGACGGACGTTTCCATGCCGGATGTCTCGCTTTTGCCCGCGCTTGCCGAGCAGCTCGGATGCAGCATCGACACGCTGTTTGACCGCGAGGAGCGCCCGGACGTGGAGCTTGTCGAGCCCGCGCAGCGCAAGGATCCCGGTAAGATGATCATGCGCGTTCTGGTGGACAGCAGCAGTGGCGACCATGTGCGCGTCAATCTGCCGCTTGCGTTCATTCAGGGCATGGTCAATGCCACGAGCGGCATGAAGGGCGTGGAGCTCGGCGGCGTCGACCTGTCGGGCATCGACTTTGCACAGCTTCTCTCCCTCGCCGAGCAGGGCGTGGTGGGGCGCTTTGTCGAGGTGGACAGCGCCGACGGCGACCATGTGATCATCGAGGTGGAGTGACATGCACATCCGCATTCGCTCCGAGTACACCAGTCTCTCCCTTCCCCTGCCCAACGCACTGGTGTTCAACCGCATGACCGCGCACCTGTGTGCAAACGCCGCGCGCCGCTCCGGCCATGCCTCACCGGTAGACGAGGCGCTGCTCACACAGCTTTTTGTGCAGCTGCACGAGGCGGGGACGCTGCTCGGCGACCTGCCCCTTGTGGAGGTGGACAGCGCTGACGGCGACCATGTGGAGATCTTTCTGTAATGCGCCGAAAAAAAGAAACCGGAAGCAGCTGCTTCCGGTTTTCCTTTTTGGTAGAAAAGAAGTTACTCGGCGACGGTGGACTTGATAACCTTGACCTGACGGCCGTTATAGGTACCGCACTCCGGGCACATTCTGTGGGGCAGGCGCAGAGCGCCGCACTTGGGGCAAGCGACGAGACCCGGGGTCTCCAGCTTCCAGTGGGAAGAACGTCTCTTATCGCGACGGGCGCGAGATACTTTTCCTTTCGGGACTGCCATGGTGACACCTCCTTGATCGAAAGCTGCGATGCAGCGTAATTTACTCTATTCCAAGAGCTTTGCGAGTTTGGCGAGGCGGGGGTCGATCTCCTTTTTGCAGCGGCAGGGCTCAACGTTGAGGTTGGCGCCGCAGCCGGAGCACAGCCCCTTGCAATCCTCAGTGCAAAGGGTCTTGGTGGGCATATTGAGGATGAATGCCTCTCTGGTCAGCTCGCTCAGATCGAGCGCGTCGTTGTCAAGGAGAAGGATATCGTCGTCCTCCTCATTTTCCAGCGACTCGGCCACAAGGCGCTCGACCGAAAGCGAAAACTCGCGTTCGAACGGGCGGCCGCAGCGGTCGCACACCAGAGCGAGCACCGTGCTGAGCGTGAAGCACAAGCGGAGCATCCCCGCCGTGTTGCTGACCTGTCCTACCACTAAGACAGGGGCAGACGCAGGACACACGCCGCCGAAGTCCACATCAGAAAGGTCCTCCTCAAATCGGAAGTCGATCCTGCCTCCGGGGGTGTTAATGATCCTCTTGACATCTAAACGCATAGTACACCTCGCAATGACACGAAAGGTATTATAGTCGACGAAAGCCGAATTGTCAAACCTTTTTTGAAGAAAATCTTTACTTTTTTTTCAAACCGTCGTAGAATAGCCCTATCATCACTCAGGAGGCGACGCATGCGCGAATTTATCATCGGAAAAAACGACGCGGGCGAGCGGCTTGACCGCTTTTTGGGCAAGGCCATCCCCCTGCTGCCGCCGGCGCTGCTGCAAAAGTACATCCGGCTCAAGCGGGTCAAGTGCAACGGTGCGCGCTGCGCGCGGGACTATCGTCTGTGCGAGGGCGACGTGCTCAGCTGTTACATCAACGATGAGTTTTTCGAGCCGCCGCGCGAGGACAACCTCTACCTTACCATCGCCGAGCCGCGGCTCGACATTGTATACGAGGACGAAAACATCCTCCTGCTCAACAAGCAGCCCGGCCTTCTCTGCCACGGGGACGAGCAACGGCAGGTGAACACGCTGGTAAACCACATGCTCGCCTACCTCTATCAAAAAAGAGAGTGGCGTCCGCGCGAGGAGAACGCCTTCACCCCTGCCCTCTGCAACCGCATCGACCGCAACACCGGCGGCATCGTAATCGCCGCAAAGACCGCCGAAGCACTGCGTATATTAAATGAGAAGATCCGCGCGCATGAAATCGAAAAGCGCTACCTGTGCATCACGCTCGGGCAGCCGCAGCCGCGCGAGGGGCGCATGGAGCTTTTCCTGCGCAAGGAAGAAAAGGACAACCTTGTGCGCGTGTACCACCACCCCGTGCCCGACGGGCGTAGCGCGGTGACACTGTACCGGACGCTGGAAACGCGCGGCGCGCTCTCGCTGGTGGAGGTGGAGCTGCTCACCGGACGCACGCACCAGATCCGCGCCAGCTTTGCCGACGCGGGGCACCCTCTGCTCGGCGACGGCAAGTACGGAAACGGCGAGGTGAACCGCCGCTACGGCGAAACGGCGCAGGCGCTTTGCTCATACCAGCTGCGCTTCGCCTTCCCCACAGACGCGGGCGCGCTGAATTACCTGCGCGGGCAGGAATTTACGCTGCCGCGTGTACCCTTCCGGGAGAAATTTTTTGCCTGAGCGCTTTTTTCATTGTTAAAATTAACAAAAAATTGGCGCAAAATTTGTTGAATTTTAGCCTTGCATTTTTTCTAAAATGGGTGTATTACATAGGCGAAAACGTTGGGAACGTTCCCGACGCACAATACGCCCTAACGGGTAAAAAATGGAGGAGAATCATATGATCAGTTTTCTGCTTTGTCTGGCATTGCTGATCGGCGGCTACTTTGTCTATGGCAAGGTCGTCGAAAACACCTTCTGCCCGGATGACCGCGAAACCCCTGCCGTGAAGATCAACGACGGCGTGGACTATGTGGTCATGCCCGAGTGGAAACTCTTTATGATCCAGCTGCTCAACATCGCTGGTCTCGGCCCCATCTTCGGCGCGCTGCAAGGCGCTTTGTGGGGTCCCATCGTGTTCCTGTGGATCACCTTCGGCACCATCTTCGCCGGCGCCGTGCACGACTATTTCTCCGGCATGATGAGCGAGCGCAACAACGGCGCTTCCATCTCCGAGATCGCCGGCATCTACCTCGGCGGCGCGATGAAGAACGTGATGCGCGTTTTCAGCGTGGTGCTGCTGATCATGGTGGGCACCGTGTTCGCCGTGGGTCCTGCTGGGCTTATTGTTAAGCTCTTCCAGGAGGGCGGCCACACCGGCATCGTCTCCACGACGCTGTTCTGGCTGATCATCGTGCTGGTCTACTACTTCATCGCCACCTTCCTGTCCATCGACAAGATCATCGGCAAGATCTACCCCGTGTTCGGCATCTGCCTGATCATCATGGCCGTGGGCGTGGCCATCGGCACCATCGCAAACCCCGACTACGTCATTCCCGAGATTTGGGATCACTTCGGTTCCATGCATCCCGCCGGCACCCCGATCTGGAGCTTCATGTTCATCACCGTCGCCTGCGGCGCGATTTCCGGCTTCCATGCCACGCAGAGCCCGCTGATGGCGCGCTGCATGAAGAGCGAGAAGCAGGGGCACTTCGTGTTCTACGGCGCAATGACCTGCGAAGGCATCATCGCCCTGATCTGGGCGGCTGCCGGCTGCGCGCTGTATGAGACCACCGGCGGCCTGAACACCGGCCTGCAGGCCGTGCTTGCCAACGGTCAGTCCGCTGC
>CAYPLM010000133.1:0-4804 GCA_964411575.1 uncultured Oscillibacter sp.
AGGAGCGCGGCGTGTACCGCATCCATCAGTTTGAAAAGCAGGAGATGATCGTCGTCTGCAAGCCGGAGGACTCGATGAAGTGGTACGAGCAGATGTGGCAGTGGAGCGTGGAGCTGTTCCGCTCGCTCGACATCCCCGTGCGCCAGCTGGAGTGCTGCTCCGGCGACCTGGCTGACCTGAAAGTCAAAAGCTGCGACATTGAGGCGTGGTCTCCGCGCCAGCAGAAGTATTTTGAGGTCTGCTCCTGCTCCAACCTCGGTGACGCTCAGGCGCGCCGCCTGAAGATCCGCGCCAAGGGTGCCGACGGCAAGATCTACCTGCCCCACACGCTCAACAACACCGTTGTCGCGCCGCCGCGCATGCTCATCGCCTTCCTCGAAAACAATCTTCAGGCCGACGGCAGTGTGCTCATCCCCGAAGCGCTGCGCCCCTACATGGGCGGAAAGAGCGTCCTGACCCCGAAAAAGTAATAACAGGCTGTAATATTCTGTAGTGGATATTTCAAATCAAAATCACTCTGCCGCGCCTGCACGCAAATCCGCGCTCTGTTGGCTGAATGTCGCCTTCTGCGCGATAGTGCTTCTGATCCACTGTGCGTCAAAAGCTGTTACCACGCTGCGCGTGGACAGCTGACAGTTTGCCTGCGTGTATCTGGCGCAGAAGCTGTCGTTTGTCAGCGTGTACTGCTTCTTCTTCCTCAGCGGCGTGAAGCTGATGCTGCCGCGCAAACGGCGCATGGGCGTGCGGGAGTATTACCGCGGACGTCTCAAGAGCATTTTCCTGCCCTACGTCCTCTCTGCGCTGGTGTACTACTGGTGGTTTGGCTTTCATCTCGGCTGACTCAAGCCATCGCTGCTTGGTTTTCTGCTGGGGCTTCTGCGCGGCAACCTCATAAGCCCGTTCTACTTTTATCACCGCGCTGGCGCAGTTTGTGCTGCTCATGCCGCTGCTGCGGTACGTCACCGAACACGTTTCGCCAGTTTTCTCGCTGCCGCTGGCGCTTTGTGTGTCGTGGATGAGCGAAATGTACTGTGCACAGTTTTTGCAGCTCTTCTTCCCCGACCTCAGCCTCCCCTACGGCGACCGCGTGTTCGCCACCAATCTTTTCTACTATCTCGCCGGGTGCTATGTCGGGCAGCAGTACGACGCGTTTGTCGCCGCGCTGTGCAAAAACGGCCGCTTTGTCTGTGCCGCTTTCGCGCTCGTCGCCGCGTTCAACCTGTTTCTGACGTACCGGGGCAGGGTACTCATGCTCTGGTCGCCGCTTACGCAGATGGCCCATTTGACGGTATCTTCTCGCCGCCATCGCGTTTTGCTTCTGCCTGGCCGTGCGCATTGACCGCCCGCTGCCGCGCCTTCTCGCGCGGGTCGATCGGGCAAGCAGCCTCATCTACCTCTACCATGCGCTTGCGCTCTCCGCGCGCGACCTGCAGCTTGCCGCCGCCGGTGTCAGCAGCATCGGCACGCAGTTCGCGCTGCACCTGGCAGTAGTCTACTCCGTCGTGCCGGCGCTGTGCACCCTCTGGCAAAGCGGCTTTTCCGCCGTCAAAAGCAAACTGAAAACTGATCGGAAAGGAACAACACCATGAAAAAGTTCATCAAGGTCCTCGGCACTGTTGCCGTCCTCGCCGCGCTCACCCCGTACCATGTGGAGAAAAACGAAGAGACACAGGAGCTAAGCGTGCACGCACTGGTCTGGAAGGCCGTCGCCCGCCCCAATGACGAGGGCAAGCACGACGTGGCCGTGGCCATCGGCCTGCATCAACCCGAAAATGACGCCATGTTCACCGACAAGGAACCCGAGGAAGGCGAGGGCTACGCCGTCACCGTGGAGATCAAGCGCGACGAGCCCGCCGAAGCGGCGCAGTGATTCCATCAACATCAGGAGGAAGTACCTATGAAAAAGTTTTTTGAAGAATTCAAAGCGTTTGCCATGCGCGGCAACGTGATCGACATGGCCGTCGGTGTTGTCATCGGCGGAGCCTTCGGCAAGATCAGCACCTCCATCGTCAACGACATCATCATGCCCATTGTGTCCATGCTCACCGGCGGGGTGGACTTCTCCGCGTGGAAATGGGTGCTCAAGGCCGCCGAGGGTGAGGCGGCGGAGGTCGCCATTAATTTCGGCAACCTCATCTCCGTGATGCTCGACTTCATCATCATCGCCTTTGCCGTGTTCTGCATGGTCAAGGGACTCAACAAGATGCACGAAAAGCTTTCCAGGCACGAGCCCAAGGCAGAGGAGCCCGCACCCGAGCCCGAGCCCGAGCCCTCCGCCGAGGAAAAGCTGCTCACCGAGATCCGCGACCTGCTCAAGGAGCAAAAGCATGCATGAGCTTTTGATACAGGGGCTGGGCGAGCTGGGGCTTGACGTCTCCCGCGCGGAAACGCTCGAGCGCTTCGCCGCGCTGCTGCTGGAGAAAAACGAGGTGATGAACCTCACCGCCATCACACAGCCCGAGGCCGTAGCACAGCTGCATCTGCTCGACTCCGCTGCGCTGCTGCAATTTGCCGACCTCTCCGGCAAGCGCGTGGTGGACGTGGGCACCGGCGCTGGCTTCCCCGGCATGCCGCTGCGCATTTTGCAGGACGATTTCGACCTCACGCTGCTCGATTCTCTGGGCAAGCGCATCGACTGGCTGCGCGAGACCTGCGCCGCGCTGTCGCTTCCGCGCGTAACATGCGTGCATGCGCGGGCAGAAGAGTTCGCCGCGCAAAAGCGGGAGCAGTTCGACCTTGCCGTCTCGCGCGCCGTGGCACAGCTCAACATTCTAAGTGAGCTGGCGCTGCCGCTGGTCACCGTGGGCGGACAGTTCATCGCCATGAAGAGCGTGGACACCGAGGACGAGCTCGCCCAGGCTAAGGCCGCCATCAAAACGCTGGGCGGGCGCATCGTGCGCGTGGAGGATTACCGTATCCCCACAAGCGAGGTAGTGCACCGCGCCGTCCTCATCGAAAAGGTCTCCCCCACCCCGGCGAAGTATCCCCGCGCCTTCGCCCGCATCAAAAAACAGCCGCTGTAAAAACGCAACGAAAAGGAGCTTGTCATGGGTCAGGTGATCGCCGTCGTCTCCGGAAAGGGCGGCACAGGAAAAACCACATTCGTCGCCGGTGTGGGCGCAGCGCTCGCCCGGCTGGGCTTCAAAACGCTTTGTCTCGACTGTGATATCGGGCTGCGCAACCTCGACCTTGCGCTCGGCCTGAGCGACCGCACGCTCATGGACTTCACCGACGTCATCGCCCACCGCACCGCGCTCGATATGGCCGTGGTGCAGCACCCCGCGTGCCCCAACCTGTACCTCCTCACCGCGCCCATGTCCGCCCACGGCGAGGTGAGCGAGGAGGGGATGCGCACCCTCCTGCGCGACATCCGCGCATCCTTTGACTACTGCCTGGTCGACGCACCGGCGGGTCTGGGCGGAGCGTTCCGCCTCGCCACCTGCGGTGCCGACCGTGCCGTGGTGCTCACCACCACCGATGCCACCAGCCTGCGCGACGCACAGTGCACCGTCTCGGCGCTGCGCTTCTTCCCCAACGGGCGGCTGCACCTGGTGGTCAACCGCGTGCGCCGCAAGCTGCTGCGTTCGCTGCATGCCACCATCGACGATGCCATCGACGAGTCGGGCCTGCCGCTGCTTGGCGTCATCCCCGAGGACGAAAAACTTCTCCTCTCGCTCGGCCGCGGGCAGCTGCCCGCACATCGCGGTGGGGCCGCCGAGGCCATGGAAAACATCGCCCTTCGCCTCGCCGGGCAGCGCGTGCCGCTGATGCGCCTGCCGCGCGTATAACGCCTATCCTGCACACTCTGCGGGTCACTCCCGCTGCACATATCAATTTTTGACGAAAGAAAGGAGCGCGGTTATCATGAATATCGCTCTCATGGCGCACGACAACAAGAAGGACCTGATGGTGCAGTTCTGCACCGCCTACGCCGGCGTTTTTGCGCGCCACACGCTCTGCGCCACCAGCATCACCGGCAAGATGATCGCCGAGGCAACGGGGCTGCCCGTGCATCTGTTCCTCGCGCGCATTCACGGCGGTGCCGAGCAGATCGGCGCGCGTATCGCCTACAACGAGATCGACATGGTCATCTTCTTCAACGATCCGCGCGACGCGCACGCTGCCGAGGACATCAGCTATATCTCCACCCTCTGCGACCAGAACAACATCCCCTTTGCCAGCAATGTGGCCACGGCGGAGATGCTCGTGCTTGGTCTCTCACGCGGCGACCTCGACTGGCGCGACATCGTCAACCCCAAAACCAAGCCCTTCACCGCGTAAACACGCCCTGAAATCTGATTCCCATTTGTATTAACAAATTCAATTTATACAGAACGGAGCGAATTTTCCCATGATGCAGAACCGTACACACACCTGCGCGCAGCTGCGCGCGGAAAACGTCGGCGAGAGCGTGCGCCTCGTCGGCTGGATGGAGAACGTCCGCGAGGTCGGCGGCAGCCTGGCCTTTGTCGTGCTGCGTGACTTTTACGGCACCACGCAGATCGTCGTAGAGGACGAGGAGATGCTCAAGCTCGTCAAGAGCCTCAATAAGGAGAGCACCATCGCCGTCAACGGCACCGTGCGCGAGCGCGCGAGCAAGAACCCCAAGCAGCTCACCGGCGACATCGAGGTCGTGCCCGCCGCGATCGAGGTACTTGGCCGCTGCCGCTACAACTCCCTCCCCTTCGAGATCAACCGCAGCCGCGAGGCCGACGAGACGCAGCGCCTGAAGTATCGCTACCTCGACCTGCGCAACCCCGCCGTGAAAAACAACATCATCCTGCGCTGCAACGTCGTGGCCGCG
>CAYPLM010000134.1:0-4623 GCA_964411575.1 uncultured Oscillibacter sp.
AAATCAGTCGGAAAACAAGTTTTATCAAACAGCATAATCTGACGCACATGTTCTATATTCAGTCGCTTTATCTCAATCATTGTTTCCTCCATAAAATCAAGTTTTCCTGAATATTTTGCCAGTTCACTTTTACTGTTTTACGACCACATAGCATTAGGGAAAGCGCCGCTTTTGTCATCTGTGGGGCAATATCGTTTTATTTCGCTGCGCCGCGCTCGCGTATCAGCGTGCGCAGGGCGGCGGCATAGTATTCCGGCGCGTGGGCACAGGCGTCGGCGTAGGACGCGCCCGACGGATTGATACTGCGCGCATCGCTCAGCCCGACGGCATGCAGCGCCGCCTCGTCCGCGTCCAGCGTCCCCACGAGCGCAAAGCACTCCGTGCCCGCCGCTGCGCAGCGCCGTGCCACACCGGAGACGACCTTGCCGCGCAGGCTCTGCGCATCCAGCCGCCCCTCGCCGGTAATCACCAGCTCGCTCTGCCGTGCCAGCGCGTCAAAGCCCACCGTGTCGAGCACGGTCTCGATGCCGCTTTGCAGCCGCGCGCCCAGAAAGGCCACGCAGCCCGCGCCAAAGCCGCCCGCCGCGCCCGCGCCGGGAAGCTGCGCCACGTCAAGGCCAAGCGTGCGCGTGATGACGGCGCTGAGCGCACGCAGCTGCTCGTCCAGCAGCGCGACGGTTTGCACGTCAGCGCCCTTCTGCGGGGCAAAGACGTGCGCCGCACCGCTCTCGCCGTAAAGGGGATTGTCAATGTCGCACATGGCCGTCACATCCACACCGCGCAGCAGCGCCCGCGCCTCGTCTGTGTCGATGCGCGCAATGCGGTGCAGCGTACCGCCCACGGGCACGAAGGCGCGCCCCTGCACGTCGTAAAAGCGCACGCCCAGCGCCGCTGCCGCGCCGCATCCGCCGTCGTTGGTGCAGCTGCCGCCCAGGCCCAGGATCACGCGCTTTGCCCCGCGCTCCACCACGCAGCGCAGCAGCTCGCCCACGCCGAAGGTGGTGGTACGCGTGGGGTCGGCGCGCCCGGCCACAAGCGGCAGCCCCGCGCAGGAGGCGCACTCTACCACCGCCGTGCCGCCGGGCAGCAGGGCGTAGGCTGCGCGCAGCGTTTCGCCGGGGAAGGGGCCGCACACCGTTTCGTGCAGTAGCGTACCGCCGCAGGCGGCGGCAAAGCAGTCCACCGTGCCCTCGCCGCCGTCGGCCACGGGCAGGGCGGCAAGCTCGCCGTCAAACATCGCCGCGGCCTCGCGCGCGATGCGGCAGATGGCGCGGCTGGAGAGCGTGCCCTTGAACGAGTCGGAGAGGAGGAGCCAGCGCCTCATGCATTCACCACGTTCACCGGTTTTCCGGAAAGGAAGGCGCAGATGTTCTCCACCGTCGCGTCAAGAATGCGCTGGCGGCTTTCCTTCGCGCCCCAGGACATGTGCGGCGTGAGGATGCAGTTTCTCGCCGTGAGCAGCGGGTTGTCGGAGCGGATGGGCTCGGTGGACACCACATCCAGCGCGGCGGCGGCAAGGCGGCCGCTGTTGAGCGCGTCGGCCACATCCTGCTCCACGATCAGCTGGCCGCGGGCATTGTTGATGAGGATGGCGCCGGGCTTCATCTTCGCGAGGCTCTCGCGGTTGATCATACCGGTATTTTCGGCGGTGAGGTTGCAGTGCAGCGTGACAACGTCCGCGCGGGCGTACAGCTCGTCAAGCGGAACGTATTCGCCGATAGCGCGCCCGCTGTCGTTGGGGTAAAGGTCGTGCGCAAGCACGCGCATGCCCAGCGCCTTTGCCACGCGTCCCTCGGCCTGCCCGATGCGGCCAAAGCCGATGATACCGATGGTCTTGCCTTCCAGCTCGATAAGCGGATAGTCCCAGTAGCACCAGTCGGCATTGCCCGCCCAGTTGCCCGCGTGCACCGAGGCGTCGTGGTGGCCAATGTGGTGGCACACCTCCAGCAGCAGGGCGATGGAAAACTGGCTGACCGATGCGGTGCCGTAGGTGGGCACATTGACCACCGGGATGCCGCGCTCGCGCGCTGCGGCGCAGTCCACCACGTTGTAGCCCGTGGCCAGCACGGCGATCAGGCGCACGTTTGGGCAGCGGTCAAGCGTGGCGCGGGTGATGGGCGTTTTGTTGGTGACGACGATCTCGCCGCTGCCGATGCGCTCGGCAATGAGGGGCGAGTCGGTGTAGCTGGTGCGCTCATACACCGTCAGCTCGCCCAGCGCTGCCAGCGCGTCCCAGCTGAGATCGCCGGGGTTTTCCGTGTAGCCGTCCAGCACGATGATCTGCATACTCTGTTCCTCCTGAGCATTGATATTCTGCGCTTTATTATAGCAGACGCGCCGCCGCGCGGAAAGAGGGCGCGGAAAATTTTCCTCTGTATGCGCATAAGTACATGAATATTCACCGCATTTTGTGATTTTCGACAAAATTCCCTCAAATACCGCCCCGAAAGTTCCCGTGCAATTGTGCAACACGCAGACTGCCTCCGTGCGAAATAAATTTTTATGCAAAATTTTATGAAAAAGTATTGACAAATGATTCACGCTGTATTATACTCCGCATTGTCAAACGACGCTGCCGTCTCTGTGCGAGCTCGCCGGAGACGTAATTCTAAAAATCTGAAAGGAAACCCCGCCATGAAAAAGCTGACCTCTCTGCTCCTCGCCCTCTGCCTCGTGTTCTCGCTTGCCGCCTGCAGCAAGGACGACTCCTCCGCCGACAACAAGTACGGCACTGTCACCGCCGGCACGCTCACCGTTGCCACCTCCCCCGACTATGCCCCCTATGAGTTCTACGCCATCGACGCAAACGGCGACCCCTACCTCGCCGGCTTCGACATGGATCTTGCCAAGTACATCGCCGACTACCTGGGTCTCGAGCTGGAGATCATCCCCATGGACTTCAACGGCACGCTGATGGAGCTGGGCGAGAAGAAGGTCGACCTGAGCATGGCCGGCTACTCCCCCGACCCCGATCGTCTTGAGCTGATGGACTTCACCGACGTGTACTACGAGGGCGGCCAGGCGTTTCTGACCACGCAGAGCATGAAGGACGTGTTCACCTCCCTTGACGTCGCCAACGACGCGCAGTACTCCGTCGGCGCGCAGAACGGCTCCATCCAGGCGCAGCTCGCCTCCGAGCTCACCCCCAATGCCGACCAGATTATCCTCACCAACGTGCCCGATATCATTCAGGAGCTGCTCAACGGCAAGATCGATGCTGCGTATGTGGAAACCGTGGTCGCCGAGAACTACGCCAAGAACTACCCCGAGCTGCACGTCGCCTTTGAAGTGCCCTACGAGGCTGAGGGCAACGTGATCGGTGTGAGCAAGGGCAACACCGAGCTGCTCAACGCCGTCAACGAGGCACTGCACGCCGCTATCGACGACGGCAGCTTCGCCGAGTACCTGCTCAAGGCCAACGAGCTGGCTGCGGGCGACATCATCGAGGGTCTGATCGACTAAACGGTAAGCGTGTCATTGCAAACCAGCCCACAGACTGGTGCGGCGATCTGCGATCCCCTGCAAAACGTTTCAGCATGTCAAAAAGCCCGCAGAGTTTCGTGTCCGCAGACGCGAAATAAGTTCAATCGTTTTTCCCCTCTCTCATTCCAATACCCACCAAATTCCTCCCTGCGCCGCTGCGGGGAGGAATTTGGCCGGTTAAAAACCATCTGACAACAGGAGAACATTAATATGGTTTCTGCTTCCGGCTTTGCCAAAACCTGGGAATATATCGAGCTTTTCCGGCAGGGGCTCATCACCACCGTGTCGCTCTCGGCGCTGACGGTGCTCTTCGGCTTCGTGCTGGCGCTGCTGCTGGCGGTGATGCGCCTGAGCAACATTTCCCTCGCCCGCGTGCTGCACATCGACCGCGAAAGCCCCCTGCAAAAGGGCGCGCTGGGCGCGGTGCTGCGCTTCAACCCCGTAAGCTTTCTCGCCACGGCGTACGTGGAGGTGTTCCGCGCCACGCCCATGCTGGTGCAACTTTTCATCGTGTACTATGGGCTGCTGGGCGACGTATCGCTGCCGTCTGTCAAGCTGTTCGGCTTTCTGCGCTTCGACCGCTTCGTGCCCGGCGTTGTTGCGCTGGCGCTCAACTCCGGCGCGTACCTCTCCGAGATCATCCGCTCGGGCATCCAGTCCATCGACGCAGGACAGACCGAGGCGGCGCGCTCGCTGGGCATGTCGCCGGTGCAGACGATGCGCTTTATCATCCTTCCGCAGGCCATTAAAAACATCCTGCCCGCCATCGCCAACGAGTTCGTGACGATCATCAAGGAGTCGTCCATCACCTACACCATCGCCGTGCAGGATATCATGTCGGCGGTGTGGACGGTGAAGGGCGCGAAGTTCATCGTGATGGAGCCGCTGCTGGTGGCCACGGCGCTGTACTTCTGCCTGACGTTCCCCACGAGCAAGATCATCGCGCATTTTGAGCGCAAGATGAGCGCGGGCGACCGGCGCAACGGCGAGACAAAGCAGAAAAAGCACCGCGTGAAGGGAGGCGCAAAAGCATGAGTGAGGCTTTGATCCAGGTAAAGCACCTGAAAAAATACTACAACAAGGGCACAATCCACGCGCTCGACAACGTGAGCGTGGACATCAACCGCGGCGACGTGATGG
>CAYPLM010000135.1:0-4599 GCA_964411575.1 uncultured Oscillibacter sp.
CGCTATCCCTATTTCTTCCTCGACCACGAGCGCAACGGCTGGTTTCGCGTGTCGAAAAAGCGTCTGGGCACGGCGTGGTGGATCGCCCTGCTGTGCGCGGCGGTGCTGGGGCTGTCGCACCTGCTGCTGCGCCTGCGTAAAAAGAGAAAGTGCTGATAAGTGGACTTGATTTATCCGCTAACCTGATTTGACGCGCCGCTGCGGTGGTGCTATGATGAAGAAAACACCCTGGAAAATATGCAGAACAAAAGGAGATACCGCCTATGTACCACTGCGCAGAATGCACGCTGCATGGCTGCATCAGCCACGACCCGGAGAAGATGATGCACGTCTGCCCTACCCGCGAGGCAGAGCTTCAGGAAAAGGCGCTTGCGCTGTATCAGCAGCCGGAAAACCACGACATCGCCTACCAGTCCGCGCTGGTGGAGGGCGAGGGCTACGGTCGGCTGTGCCGTATGGAGGAGATCATGGACTTCGCCCGCCGCATGGGGTATCACAAGCTGGGGCTTGTGTTCTGCATGGGGCTGCGCAGCGAGGCGGCCACCGTCAGCCGCATTCTGCGCGCCAACGGCTTTGAGGTGTGCTCGGTGATCTGCAAAAACGGCGGGCATCCCAAGGCATCCATCGGCGTGCCGGATGAGAAGGCCGTGTCCGGCTGCGCGCAGGAGACGATGTGCAACCCCATCGGGCAGGCGCTGATGATGAACGAGGCCGGTGTGGAGTTCAACATCCTGCTGGGCCTGTGCGTGGGGCACGACACGCTGGCGCTGAAGTACCTCTCCGCGCCGGTGACGGTGCTGGCAGTGAAGGACCGCGTCACAGGGCACAATCCCCTCGCGCCCATCTATGTGGCCGACGGCTACTATAAAAAGAAATTTTTCAAGTAAAATAACGTCTCTGCGTTAGGCTGCGAGAAGGCAAAAACCGCTCCGCGCAGCATACGAATAACGATTTCCAGCAAAAAAGGACGTCTGCGTTTTGCAGACGTCCTCAGCATGTCAAAAAAGCTTAGTTCAGTTTTTTGAGCACGGCGCACAGGTACTCCCAGGTGCGGTGCACAGAGGAAATGCGCAGGCGCTCGCGGTAGGTGTGGATGTCGTACATCGTCGGCCCGCAGGAAACGCAGTCGAGCCCCGGCAGCTTCCCGGCGAACAGGCCGCACTCAAGTCCTGCGTGGATGGCCTCCACGCGCGGCTCCTCCCCGGTCAGCTCGCGCCAGGCGTCCACCATGCACGCGCGCAGGGGGGAGCTGGCCACATATTCCCACGCGGGGTAGTCGCCCCAGGTGTTCACATGGCCGCCAAGCGCCTCGGTCAGGCAGCGTAGCCGGTCGACGAGCAGCGCCTTCTGCGAGGCCACGCTGCTGCGCACGCTGAAGCTGCCCGTCACTGTGTCGTCGGAGGTGACGAGAATGCCGAAGTTGAGCGAGGTCTGCACCAGCCCCTCAATGTCGCCGCTCATGGCCTGCACGCCGTTGGGCGCGCAGTGCAGCAGGCAGATCACGCGGCGGGTGGAGTCCTCGTCCAGAGGGGTCTGCCCGGCCTCGACGGTCTCCACGCACAGATGCAGCGCCGGGTCGGTCAGGCGGTACTCGCGCTTGAGCGCAGCCTCTGCCTCAGCCGCAGCCGCACGCAGTGCCGTTTCGTCCTCGGTGACGAGCACGGCGGAGGCAAAGCGCGCGATGGCGTTGTCCTTTTCACCGCCGTCCACGCGCACGAGCCGCAGCGCTGCCGCGCCCTGCATTGCGCGCAGAACGCGCCCGAGCTGCACGCAGGCGTTGGCACTGCCCTTGATGATCTCAGCGCCGGAGTGTCCGCCGGCCAGGTCGTCGAGCGTGACGCGCAGCGTTGTGCCGGCAAAGGGCGCGCGGGACACGGGCAGGATGCACTCGGTGCGGTTGCCGCCGGCGCAGCTGACAGTGAGAATGCCCTCGTCCTCGCTGTCGAGGTTGATGAGGCGGCGGCCGCGCAGGTCGCTCATGTCAAGCCCCGCCGCACCCAGAAGGCCGATCTCCTCGTCCACGGTGAACACCGCCTCGATGGGCGGGTGGGGGATGTCGTCGCTGTCGAGCAGCGCCATCACCATCGCCACGGCGATGCCGTTGTCGCCGCCGAGCGTGGTGCCGCGCGCGCCGATGAGATCGTCCTCCACAAAAAGGTCGAGCCCCTCGCGCGCCATATCCTTTGTGCACCCGGCCTCCTGCGCGCACACCATGTCCATGTGTCCCTGCAGGATCACCGGCGCGGCCTGCTCATAGCCGCTTGTGCCGTCCTTCCAGATCACCACGTTGCCCAGCTCGTCCTGCCGGTACTTCAGCCCCCGCTCGCGCGCAAAGGCGGCGCACCAGTCGCTCACTGCCTGCGTGCTGCCCGAGCCGCGCGGGATCGCGGACATCTCTTCAAAAAAGTGGAATACCTTTTTCGGCTCCAGCTGCTCTAAGATCGCCATGATGATTGCTCCTTTTCGTCTTCTGTGATGTAAGGCAGGGCACGCACGCGGCAGCGCAGGTCGACATGGCTGCCGTCGACGAAGGAAACGCCCTCGTCCGTCAGCAGCTCCACCTGCCGGTTTGCCCCGCCGAAAGCAAAGGCGGACGACACCTCGCCGTCCTTTTTTACCACGCGGTGGCAGGGGATCACGCCCGGCTGGGGATTAACGTGCAGGGCATAGCCTACCACACGCGCCCAACGCGGATTGCCCGCCGCTGCGGCCACCTGTCCGTAGGTGGCAACGCTGCCGCGTGGGATGAGTTTTACTGCGGCGTAAATGCGCGCAAACGTGTTCATGCACCTCACCTCGGAGAAAGTATACTCCATTTTTCCCATCGTGGCAAGGGAAAAGCGAAAAACTGCTTGACTTTTCCGCGCGCAGCCGTTACAATAGGCATGATTTTCTGAAAGGCCATGACGGAGCATAAAGACCTGCGATTCCCGCCCGAAGAGAGCCGGCGGCTGGTGCAAGCCGGTGGGGGAGCGCGCGTGCATGACTCACTCCCGAGCCGCCTGTCTGACAAGGGCAGGCCGTTTCGCCGCGTTAAGGCGTTTTGAGGGCGGGGCTTCCCGCCGAATCAGGGTGGTACCGCGAGTGAATTTCGCCCCTGACTGCTGCACGCAGTCAGGGGCTTTTTTTGCGGAAACGGAAGGGAGAGGGCATGTCTTACCGGCTGCTGAGCAAATACCGCAGCGAGCTGATGGGCGCGGCGATGCTGTGGGTGATGCTTTTCCACGCGTTCGACCTCGATCTGGGACTCGGCGTGCTCAACGCCGTGCGCGCGGCGGGCTTTGGCGGGGTGGACATTTTCATCGTGCTCTCCGCCATGGGGCTCACTGTCTCGCTCAGCCGGAGGGAGCAAACCTACGGCGCGTTTCTCGTCCGCCGCGCAGGGCGCATCCTGCCGGCATATTTCGCCGTGATGCTGCCCTACACGCTCTTTCAAATTCTCTACTACGGCGCGCCGTGGTCGTCGCTCGTGTTCAACAGCACGCTGCTTTCCTACTGGGTGCACTGCTCCGGCGCGTTCAACTGGTACGTTTCTGGCATCATGCTCTTCTATGCGCTCACGCCGCCCTGCCTTCGCTTCCTGCGCGGACAAAAGCACCGCGAGCGCACGGTTGCCGCGGGCGTCGTGCTGGGCGTTGCGGTGTGCCAGCTTCTGATGCGCGAGGGGTACTGGCAGTATGTGGACGTATTTTACCGCGTGCCGCTGTTCTTCCTCGGCCTTCTGCTGGGACTCTACCTCGTGGAGGAAAAGCCGTTTGGCAAAAAGGACGCGGTGTTCTGGACGCTGTGGCTGCTGTTCGGCGCGCTCTACGCCGTGGTCGTGACGCGAAACGACGCGGCAGAAAGCGGCGTGTTTACCCCCCTGTGCCACATCTTCCTCTTCACCACCGTGCCAATGTGCCTGCTCGCGTGCCTGCTTTTTGAAAAGCTGCCGCTTTCTGTGCTGCGGCGTGCGCTGCGCTTTGTCGGCGAGCGGAGTTTGGAGGTCTACCTTCTCAACGTCAGCCTCTTCGCCGAGATCGCACTTCTGCGCGGGCTTGTTTCCTTCGGGCCGTCGAACCGGCTGTATTTCCTCATCATGTTTGCGGTGAACATCGCGCTCGGCGCGCTGGGGCACCGTCTGCTTGCATTCGTCAAAAATCATCAATCGAGATAAAAGGAGAAAATCATGAAGTACGATTTTGAAGCCATCGAGAAAAAATGGCAGGCGCACTGGGAAGAGAGCAAGCCCTACGCCGCTGTTACCGGCGACACGCGCGAGAAGTTCTACGGGCTGATCGAGTTCCCGTACCCCTCCGCCGCCGGGCTGCATGTGGGACATCCGCGCCCCTTCACGGCCATGGACATTATCTGCCGCAAAAAGCGCATGCAGGGCTACAATGTCCTCAACCCCATCGGTTTTGATGCCTTTGGTCTGCCCACTGAAAACTTTGCCATCAAAAATCACATCCACCCCGCCATCGTCACCAAGCGCAACATCGAAAACTTCACCCGCCAGCTCAAGATGCTCGGCTACGGCTTCGACTGGGATCGCGTGGTCGACACCACTGACCCGCAGTACTACAAGTGGACGCAGTGGATCTTCCTGCAGATGTTCAA
>CAYPLM010000136.1:0-4575 GCA_964411575.1 uncultured Oscillibacter sp.
GTGCATACCCATGCCGTTGACCAGAATGGGGGCGCAGGTGGAGGCCATGATGATGTAGTTGGCGGTGGTGGGAACGCCCATGCCGAGGATGATGCAGCAGATCATCGTGAGCACGAGGGCGATGATCAGACGATCACCGGCGATCTGCACGATGTAGGTGATGAGCTTGCTGCCAAGGCCGGTCATGGTGATGCACACGGACACGATACCCGCGATACCGCAGGCGATACCGATGGAGAGCGTATTCTTGCCGCCGTTTTCAAGAGCGTCGACGAACTTGCTCGGGGTCATACGGTCGTCCTTGTTGAAGAGGCTGACGACGATGCAGGCGAAGGAGGAATAGATGGCGCTCATGGCCATGGTCTTGCCGGAGATGATCATGTAGCACAGCAGCACGAGGGGCAGCAGCAGATACATCTTGGGCAGCAGCTTCTTCCACTTGGGCAGATCCTTTCTGGGAATGCCCTTGAGGCCGAGCTTCTTGGCGGTGAAGTGCACGCCCAGGAAGATGCCCAGGAAGTACAGGAACGCGGGCAGGATGGCACGCACGATGATCTCGGAATAGGGATAGTCGGTCATTTCGGCCATGATGAACGCCGCAGCGCCCATGATGGGGGGCATGATCTGACCGCCGGTGGAGGCAGCCGCCTCGACCGCGCCGGCGAACTCGCCGGGATAGCCAGTCTTCTTCATCATGGGGATGGTGACGGAGCCGGTGGTGACGGTGTTGCCCACGGAGGAGCCGGACACCATGCCGCACAGAGCGGAGGAGACAACCGCGACCTTCGCGGGGCCGCCGCTGGCCCAGCCGACCAGCGCGTTGGCGCAGTCGATGAAGAAGTTGGCAATGCCGGTGGCCTCAAGGAAGGCGCCGAACAGCAGGAACAGCGCGATGAACGTGGAACACACGTAAACGGGGGTGCCGAGGATGCCGTTGACGGTGTAGAAGATGTTGTAGGTCACCATACGCAGGCTCATGCCGCGGCCGACGAAGGCGTAGAGCACAAACACGCCCGCCACGCACAGAATGGGGATACCGACCGCGCGGCGGCAGCACTCGACCAGCGCCAGAATGCCGATGATGCCCATCACGATCTCCACCGTGCCGATGCTGGTGGCCATACCGACGATGTTGTCAAAGTTGATGATGTAATAGAAATAGGGGATGGCGCCAATGATGGCAAGCGCAATGTCGTACCACGGCATGCTGTTGGGCTTGACGTTGCCCTTCTTGGCCGGGAACACAAAGTACGTGAAGAACACCACAAGGCCCACGAACAGGCAGCGACGGATCTGGCCGCTCCACTGTGCCCAGATGTTCATCCAAACCATCAAAACCATAAAGGCCGCCAGGCCGAAACGAAGAAGCTGCTTGGGTACGCCGGTCCAGACACGGGTGTTGGACTCACGGTCGTACTTTTTCATAATTTCGTCAACGTCCGCTGCGGTACCGACTTCGATATCGGGAGTCTCAACGGCTTCGTCGACAGGCTTTTTGTTGACGTCAGACATAAATGAAAGGTCTCCTCCTTTTTGTATTTGCAGCGTCTGGTCGTGCGGCAGAAAGCCGCGGCGCCGCATCAGAACAGCCGAAACTCATAGTTAAAGTGAACGACTGTATTTCTTCCACACAAATCACGCAGGCTGACCTCTTCGCCGTTCACGGTGAGAATGTGGTCTGACACCGTGCCAACGAAGTAGCCCACATTGGTCCTGTCCTGATGAATGTTGCGGATGAGCATCGCCCGACCCTGATAGCCGAATTTGTCGATGTCGACATATTCCAGCGTCTCGCCGGGGTTCAGCTCGGTCTGCACGCCTGCGCCAAAGGCGCAGTACTCGCATTCCTCCACATAGATGGTTTTCTCGCAGATCTCAAAGGTGTCCGTCAGCGGATACTGGTTGACGGAGTGGATAAAGGTAACGGAAAAGCGCTCTCCCTCGCCGAGGGGATATTGGGCGAGGAGATCGCCGTTACGGTCCCGCAGCGTGAGATACCAGCCGCCGCGAAACAAAACGAGGGCCGCGGCAATAAGAAGAATTATTGCCGCGGCCGCGGTTAGCTTTTTGCGCACAATACTGCGGAAGGGCGTAAGCCGAAGCTTACATCACGCCCATTTCCTTGTAGTACTTGGCAGCGCCGGGGTGAACGTCGAAGGAGCCGTCAAGCGCGCTGTCGAGGGAGAGGAACTTGAACTTGGCATGGGCGTTCTGCAGATCGCCGAGGTTGTCGAACATGGCCTTGGTGATCTCATAGACGATGTCCTCGCTGAGGTTGGCGGAAGCGACCAGAACGGCCTTCACGCCCACGCAGCGCACGTCCTCGTTGACGCAGCTGTAGGTGCCGGCGGGGACAATGTCCTCAACCAGGAAGGGATAGGCGGTGGTCAGGTAGGTGAGCGCAGAGTCGCTGATGGGCAGGAGGTTGAAGTTGTAGGTGGAGCTGAGGTCGGTGATGGCACCGGTGGGAGCGCCGGCGGTGTTGATGGCAGCGTCGATCTGGCCGTTCTTGAGAGCCTCGCAGCCGTCAGCGAAGGAGCCATAGTAGGGAGTGATATCGTCGAAGGTGATGCCGTAGGCTTCGAGAACCTGCTCGGAGTTGAGCGCGGTGCCGGAACCAACGTCGCCCACGCACACGGTCTTGCCCTTGAGCTGGGAGATGTCGGTGATGTCAGGCTTGGCGACGACCTGAACGGTCTCGATGTAGATGCCGGCGACCCACAGAGAGTCGGTCACGGGAGCGCCTTCAAACATCTTCTCGCCGCCGGTACCGTTGTGCGCATAGTTGAGCACGTCGGACTGCAGGATGGACATCTGGGCATCGCCCGCGTTGACCAGCTGAACGTTGGCCTTGGAAGCGCCGGAGTCGACGGAAGTGAGGTCGCTCTTTTCGAGCTTAGCGCCGAGGGTGGAAGCAAGGGCAGTGCCGACGGCATAATAGGTGCCGGAGGTGCCGCCGGTGGCGAGGGTGACGGGGGTCCTGCTGCCGCCGCAGGCCACGAGGGTCAGCGCCATAGCAAGAGCAAGGACAAGTGCAGTGAGCTTTTTCATACGCGATCTCCTTTTTCAATTTCCCGCCGCGTGCTGTGCCAACGCATCGGCCTCCCCTCGCCTGCGAAAACCGCAGGAATCCGGGCCGACATGCCGCACCTGAGCAAACGGGATAGATGTGCCCTCTCTGGGCATTGGTATTTTATACCTTTTTAACGAGTATTGCAAGACACAATTTACAATTTCGACATAATCGCTAAATATTTTGTTAAATTTTTGGCAAATTAACTTTATTTCTTGTGCAACTTTTTTGGGCACAAAGAGAGAGCCGGACGAATTCGTCCGACTCTCCCGTTTCTGACAGGATTTACTTGATCTCCTTGCTGTCGACCACGGCTTTGAGCATGGCGGCAAAGTCGCCCTGGCTCATCGCGCCGAGATCATCGCCGCTGCGGGTGCGCACGGAGACGGTGCCGTTCTCCATGTCGCGGTCACCGACGACGAGCATGTAGGGGATCTTCTCAAGCGTGGCCTCGCGGATCTTCTTGCCGATTTTCTCGTTGCGGCCGTCCACCTCCACGCGGAAGCCCTGCGCGTCGAGCGCGGCGGCAACCTGCGCGGCGTAGTCGTTGGCGCGGTCGGTCACGGGCAGGAGCTTGACCTGCACGGGGCTCAGCCACGCGGGGAAGGCGCCGGCGAAGTGCTCGGTGATGACACCGATGAAGCGCTCGATCGAGCCGAGCAGCGCACGGTGGATCATCACGGGGCGGTGCTTTTCGCCATCCTCACCCACGTATTCCAGCTCGAAGCGCTCGGGCATCTGGAAATCGAGCTGGATGGTACCGCACTGCCAGGTGCGGCCGAGGGAGTCGGCCAGATGGAAGTCGAGCTTGGGGCCGTAGAACGCGCCGTCACCGGCGTTGATGACGAAGTCCTTGCCCATTTCGGTGATGGCCTGCTGGAGTGTATCCTCAGCGAAGTGCCAGACGGACTCGTCGCCCATGTGATCCTCAGGCATGGTGGAAAGCTCGATCTGGTAGGAAAGGCCGAAGGTGGAGTAGATTTCATCGAAGAGCTTTACGACGTTTTTGATCTCGTCCTTCATCTGCGCAGGGGTCATGAAAATGTGCGCGTCGTCCTGCGTAAAGCAGCGCACACGGAACAGACCGTGCAGTGCGCCGGACATCTCGTGGCGGTGCACCAGACCCAGCTCGGCCATGCGCAGGGGCAGGTCGCGGTAGGAGTGCGGCTCGTTCTTGTACACCAGCATGCCGCCGGGGCAGTTCATGGGCTTGACAGCGTAATCCTCGCCGTCGATTACGGTGGTGTACATGTTATCCTTGTAGTGATCCCAGTGGCCGCTGCGGTGCCAGAGCTGCTGATTGAGGATGATGGGCGTGGCGATTTCCACATAGCCGTAGCGCTTGTGGCACGCGCGCCAGTACTCAAGCAGCGTGTTTTTCAGCACCATGCCCTTGGGCAGGAAGAACGGGAAGCCGGGGCCCTCATCGGTCATCATGAAAAGACCCAGCTCCTTGCCGAGCTTGCGGTGGTCGCGGCGCTTGGCCTCTTCGATGCGGGCGA
>CAYPLM010000137.1:0-4566 GCA_964411575.1 uncultured Oscillibacter sp.
ATATATTGTGTTTCTTTGAGGTTTTTTTAAACATATATAAATAGAACAGTTAAAATATAGCTTATAAATGAGGGATTGTTATGGAATCTACAGGAACAAAAATTTATAAATGGTTAGTTCGTTTAGATATAATTGTTGCCATTTTCTTTATTGGCACCGGAAATTTTGTGCTGGGCGAAATAATCATACTTCCGTTACTATTAATTTTATTTAAAGGAATGGCTGGAGCCGCTTGGAGATATTTTACTGCACCTTTCCGATATTTGCATGCATTTTTCACAAAGAAGCTTTATCATAACTATTATAAAAATAATTTTGAGCGCATTGTTTTTGGGTGGTTCGGTAATATTGCTTATTATGTATTTTTATTCTTTATATTCGCTTTTATATTTACATATAGACCTTATCAAGATGGATACATTTGTAGAGATGGCAAATATAATGTTGGTGAGGTTGTTGTAGTTAAGCTTGCTTCTAAAGAAAAAGCTATTGGAACGATTGAAGATGTTCAAGCTGCTGATAATTGGGGGGATATAATAAAAGTTTCTGTTAATGGGGAAATTATGGAAACGGATGTTAATTTTATTAAAAGTGTTCGTGAGTCTCCTATTATTTGCGGGCACTATGTCACTGAAAACGAAAACTTCTTCCTTCAAGTAGCAAAAAGCGGTTGGGGTTTGATAAAGAATATAATTGCTCTGCATGATTTCTTTTAAAAGTTTCATATAAAAAAAAGAAGTGTCTAACACTTCTTTTTTTTATTTACTCTTCTGTTGGAATTAATGCTGCTTTTACTTCTGTAATTTGTTCTGGTGTTAATCCACTATAATCAACAGGTTCTGAATCGGGGTAATTATATGTCTGTAATTCTGATAAATATACCACAAATTCTTCATCTGTAAGTCCATCTAAGAATTCTTTTGTCGGAGCATAATAAATTGAATCCGGGTCATTTTGAAGAGTTTTGTCTTCTTCATTTTCTACTTCGTGAAAAGCATCTCCGAAGAATTTGATGGATAAAATTTCTCTAAAACTTTCCCAATCTGAATCATCAAGTACATAATCATCAGGTACTTTAAAATAGCTTCTATAACCAGGCATATTTGCTTCAATAGCTGCTTTAAAGTCTTCAAGATTCATTTTAAAAAGCTCTTCTTTTGTTTTAGGAAGACCTAATATTTCATATACGGATTTTTCTTCAGTGGATTGTTCAACAGTAATAATGTTTACTACGTCTTCTGCTAATGTTTCTGTTACTTCATCTTTTTCTCCACAGCCAATTAATCCTAATGTTATTATTCCGGTTAAAATTATATATTTTGCTTTCATAATGAGACCTCTATTTATTGATTATTTTTGAAATTCTCAAAGAGGAGCAGTTAGAGAGAGCATTGTTTAATTCTGCTTCATTTTCTTTGTCTATTGTAAAGATAATAATACTTGCAGATGATTCTGTATCCGTAGGAGCAATTTCTATACCTGACGAATCAAGTACTTTTTCTACATATAGATTTTCTAAAACATATTGTGACAAAAAATCATATACATAACTCTTTTCGTCATGAATCTTTTCAACAGTTTCTTTTACAACAGTTTGTTCCTCTTTAATCTCTGTTACTTCTTCTTCTAAAGATGTTTCTAAAAAATCATTTTCTGAAGTACTTTCTTCAGTAATTTCTGCGTCTGTAACTTCAATATCCGTAGCTTCAGTGTTTGTAAGATTTAAATCTGCTGAAGAGTTTTCTGTAAAAGCATCAAACAATCCGGAGCTATTCTCAGAGGAAATAGGAATATTTAAACTATTTACAGAAGAACCGGAAGCAGTACCTAATTGTGCTCTTGTGAACATCATAGTGAGATTAACTAAATCACCTTTTCTGATTTTTCCACCATCAGCATTTGCAATATCTGCAATTTTAATAGATACTTCAATAGGGTTTTTAATGTCTTTTGTATAGACAGAAATATTTTCAAAATCTTTTTCTGATACGGCCTCTCCTTCATAAAGGGGGACAATAGCCTTTTTTCCTAAAAGAATATTTGTATCGGTTAATGCCCCAGCTGTAGTATCCAATATGTTAATTGACTTTACGGTGAAGTATTTTTCAATATTTTCTTCTGTAATTACTTCATTATCCGGAATATCTCTTTTTGCTACTACAACTTGCTTATAAGTAATTTTTTCCGATAAATAATCTTGTAAAAAAATCAACCCTACAAACATCGCTATGGTTAAGATTAAAGAAAGGCCGGTAAACAAGAGACTTCCGCCGGATTTCTTTACTCTGGGTTCCTTTATCTTTTTGATTTTTGGCTTCTTTTCTTTCATATTTCTTTTTTACCTCTTTCTTGAGTCTTTATCTGCAATTACTATATCAACAGCTTGCGTTACTGTTACATCATATATATTTTGTGTGGGGTTTTTTGAAAACATTCCGCCCTCTACATTTGATAAATCATAATTTCCATTAGCATCTATTGTTGGAGTTGTCGTAGAAACGTCGGCAAAAATATTTTTTAATCCTTTCAGGGATAATCCTACCGTAGATTCAATAGTTGCTCCTTCTACTAAATTTCCATTTTTAAGGGTTGGTTGGGAACATATCTTTTTTGAGCACCCACTGTAAGCATTGTTTGTAAAATGCAAATTATATTGAACCCATCCCGTTATGGTATAATCTGTACTAAATATCCATTTCTTTGAAACATATTTTGGGTCGTCTTCAACTTCTGCATCAGGGTTTAATGCCGGCGGTGATACGTCTAATCTATAAACCGGCTCATAAATAATTACATCTCCAATTATTATAATATCAGATTCTTCGCCACACATATTTTTCAATATACCGCTGGACGGATGTGTATTATTACTTAAATTAAATTGTTTTATTAGAGAATCCTGAAATAGTTTTCCCAATGTAGCGACCTGTTGTTCTTCCGCATCAGAAAAGGAATCACTATAAATGCATTCTGTAACAATATTTGTTCTTTGCATTTCTCTTTCATAAGCATCATTACGTTCATAAATACTATTATTGTTTGTAACAATGCTTTGATTAGAAGTAAGAACAATATTTTCTACTAAATGTAATCCATTTTCGATTACACTTTCAACAACATATAAATTAGAAATAAATGTGGTGTAAGTATATACAAGTGCGATGGTTACAATTCCAATAAAACACATTGCATAGGAAAAGCCGCCACTACCATTTTCTTTTTTTCTCATATCCAGCCTCCACTCTTACCACTTTGCGGTTGCTGACATATTTACGGTATATGTAATTTTAGGATTTAATCCAGCAACAGTAAACATTGTTCCTTCCGGATTGGTTGGATTCCCGTTGCTATCTAAAGCATATTCGCTTCCATTTGATTTTTTTTCTACAGAGAGCATACTATATAATGGGTTATCAAAAGTTACGACACAATTTAAAGTAACAATATCGCCATAGGCGGCTTGATTTGTTTCTTTATGTGAAGTTCTTGAAAAATCTATAGTGTTTTTGTCTACACCTATAAGTGCTAAATCTTCCGCCATTAAACGTTCCATTTCGCTTGATAAATATCCAACCTGTTCCATCTGATATAAATATTCTTTAGCAACGTTATCTATGGCGAGTCTTGTTTGTACCATTTTTGAGTAGCCTGTATATACAAAAATCATGGCAAATATAAGTCCCATAACCAAGACACAGCTTAGTTCGTCAATAACCATACTTCCCAATTCTTTTTTTAAAAAATGGGGATTTATTTTATATTTAGTTTTAAGAGATTTACATTTGCCAAACATTTTAATACTCCTTATATATTTTTATTCAGTAGGGGAAATTTCACCAAATAATCCTTTTATACTTTCTATTGAACTGGATACGGCGTTCTTAAAAAAGTCGACAATTTCTCCTCTGAAGAAAACAAGAACAACTGTCGCAATAATAATTACACCAAGTACTTCTAATAAGTAATCTCCAGCCTCTTTTTTTAAGTTGTTCTTCAAATCACTGCGGTTAGGTCTTACTCTGCCCATTCTCAACATAAGTGTGTTCTCAAATCTTGCTTTTGCATTTTTTAATGTGTTCATTTTTACTGTTCTCCTTTTTAAAATTTAATCTTCTTTCAGTTCTATACAAAACGCGCTTGCATAACCTGTCATCTGAAATAGTTTTAAGATGTCTTCGCGCATTTTTACCAGTTTATAAGAAATTTCAAGCTCAGCAGATTTATGATTTACTGCTGAAAACATTCTAAGTCCGGCGCTGGAAACATAATTTACATCATTCATATCAAAAATAAAATTATGAATTCCTTCTGCGGTAATTAAATAAAATGCCTTATTTTGAATTTCTTCAAAATTATTAGCATCAATTTTGCCGGATAGAAAAATTGTTACAGTATCACCTTTTGTTTCCATTTCGGCGATTCCATTAATAATTGTGCTGACAGGAGTTTGTTTTTCTTCCTGCATTTTTTTATCGAATCTCTTTAGATTCATATTTTTTGCCTCCTAAAAAATATTTAAATTAGTAAGTAATTATAAATATATAATTCGTTTCACTCATTATATAT
>CAYPLM010000138.1:0-4539 GCA_964411575.1 uncultured Oscillibacter sp.
CGGCGGCCCCGTCACGGTCACCCACCGCGACATCATCCGCTACTTCATGACCATCTCCGAGGCCGTGTCGTTGGTGCTGCAGGCGTGCTGCTATGCCAAGGGCGGCGAGGTGTTTGTGCTGGATATGGGTGAGCCGGTGCGCATCGACGATCTTGCGCGCAATATGATCCGCCTGTGCGGACTGGAGCCTGATGTGGACATTCCCATCGTCTACACCGGTCTGCGTCCGGGCGAAAAGCTCTACGAGGAGCTGATGATGAACGACGAGGGGCTGGAAAAGACACCCAATGAGCTCATTTTCGTCGGACATTTCAACGATTTTGACCGCAGTCGTCTCCTTGCCCAGCTCGACGAGCTGGACAAGGCGAGCCGCTGCAACAGCGACGATATCCGCGCGCTTCTTATGCGCATCGTCCCCACCTATCACCCTGCGCCCGCCGCGCAGGAGGACAATGCGCCGCTTGCGGCGGCAGGAGGTAAGGTATGAGTGTTTTGCTGACAGGCGGCGCGGGCTTTATCGGCTCGCACACCGCCGTGGCGCTTGCCGGGGCAGGCGAGGAGCTTGTGCTGGTGGACGATTTTTCCAACAGCAGCCCCGAGGTGGTCGAGCGTCTGCGCGCGCTCACCGGGCAGGCCGTGCCCTGCTACAACGTGGACGTGGGCGACGCCGCCGCGCTTGCACATGTGTTTGAGCAGCATGAGATCGATGCTGTGCTGCACTTTGCGGGTTTCAAGTCCGTGCCTGAGTCGGTGCGCCAGCCGCTCAAATACTACCGCAACAACCTCTGCGGCGCTGTCTCGCTGTTGGAGGTGATGGCACGCTGCGGCTGCAAGCGCATCGTGTTCAGCTCGTCGGCCACGGTGTACGGTGCGGCGCAGCCTCCGCTCGCGGAGGACATGCCCGTGGGCGTTTGCACCAATCCCTACGGCACCACCAAGCTCTTTATCGAGCAGATTCTGCGCGACGCCGCTGCGGCGGACGGGGAGATGAGCGTGGTGCTGCTGCGCTACTTCAACCCCATTGGCGCGCACGAAAGCGGTCTGATCGGTGAGCGTCCCAACGGCGTGCCGGGCAATCTCCTGCCCTTCATCACGCAGACCGCCGCCGGCATTCGCGAAAAGCTAAACGTGTTCGGCACGGATTACCCCACGCCGGATGGCACCTGCATCCGCGACTATATCCACGTCTGCGACCTTGCCCAGGGGCACGCAGCGGCACTGCGCTACGCGCGCACGCACAGCGGGGCAGAGGTGTTCAACCTCGGTACGGGGTACGGGACAAGCGTGTGGGAGATGGTGCATGCCTTCGAACGCGCCACCGGCGTGCATGTGCCCTGCGAGGCAGCGCCCCGCCGCCCCGGCGACGTGCCGGAGAGCTACGCGGGCGTGGACAAGGCCGCGCAGCTTCTGAACTGGCGGGCGGAGAAAACCGTGGAGGACGCCTGCCGCGATGCCTGGCACTGGCAGCAAAACTGCAAATGAAAAACAGGGGCGCAGACCATACCGTCTGCGCCCCTGATAGACTTTCAAAAAAGCGGCGTTAGGCCGCTTTTTTGAGAAGGTTTGCAGTCCGCTGCAGCGCACTCGCGCCTTGCGCGAGCACGTTTGCGGGCTGAGAAGAGTTTTTTCCGACGTACATGCCGCCGGAAAAAACGATCAAAATGCTTTCGCGTCTGCGGACGCGAAACTCTGCGAGGCTTTTTGGACATGCTGACAGGGGAGCAGACCATACCGTCTGCGCCCCTGCGCGTCTAAGAGCGCCTGCCTTCCATCTAACGGAGGGCAATTTTTCTGTTTGCATATATAGCGGCTCAATGGCTTTGGCCGGGGAGCGGCTGTTGGCGGGGCTGCTTGCTTACGGTGCCGCGTGGATTGTGTCCGTCCGGAAGATCGAGATCTGTGACCGTTCGAGATTCAGCCGTTGCAGCAGCTGCTCCAGATTGCGCAGGTCGCGCAGACTGTGACAGCCGAAGTACCAGCGCGTGCGGCTGCAGTCGGCAAGACGGGCCGAGACCTCAGCGAAATAATCCCAATCGACAGGGGAAAAAGAGTGCCCGATTACGAGAATGCTTTCCGTTTCGCGCAGCCCCGCAAAAAACGACGCGTGAGCCGCGATGATCTGACCGCAGTTTTTGGTCAGGTCGTCATCGTAGTCCGAGAGCAGCTGCAAAAGCAGCCCCTGCGCGCTTCTGCTCATTGCCCGCCGATAAGCGCCCTTAATCTTCGCGGCGGAAGCATCGTCAAAAGCAAAGGCGGCGTCGCTTGCGCCGGGCATGTGTCCCAGAATCAGCCGCGCCTTTTTGTCTCGCCGACAGCCGTGAAGGTAGCAGACATCCTGCGCCGGGACGCCGTAGAGCGTTTCAACGAATTCCGTGTAGTTGAAGCAGAGCACCTTTCCTTTTTGAAACAGCCCCTTCAGCGGCCGCGCTTCGCTCTCGACGCAAAGCGTTTCCACCCACATGCGAAAGCGGCGGGGCAGCTCCCGCGTGACAAGCTGGAGCGGAGAGGCGGCGGCCTCAATGGCCATGTAGTATTCCGCCGCGCCGGCATCCTCCGCATAGGCGTCCATCCAATCAAGCCAGCTGTCTGCCATCCACTGACTGCCCATGGCGGAAATTTTGAACTGGGCAAGCGCGCTTTCAAAGTCCGCCCAGATGTCATCGGGAGCAAGCCAGGTCTCCAGTGTGTGCCGGAGCGGATTCCGCTTTCCGAGGGAATCACGAAACGCGTAGTAGCTCGACCTGACGCCGTGCATTAAATCAAATCCATTTCCGAGGATATAGAGCGCCTGACCGCTCTTTGGCCTGATCTCGTCGATGGAAATCACGGGCCAGTCCATCAGAAGGGCGTCAAAGCGTTTCTGCTCCTCGTCCTTCTTCTGCTGCCAGGCGGCATGCTCGGCCTGCGCAGCTGCCTGCTCCCGCTGCATCCGCGCTTTCTTGCGGCAGGACGGGCAGCGCTTGGGGGCTGACCAGCCCATTTGCGCAAAATGCTCCCGCTCAGCTTGGCGGAAGGGAAAACGCACGCCGCAGTCCACGCAGGTAAGCTCCTGCGCGGCGTGATCTGGGTGTTGTCCTTCTTTGTGCAAAGCAGCCATAAAATTCTCCGTGCTTTCTGTCAGTTGATGAGAGATCGATCGGGTCGTCGGCGCGTGCTGCGGCGGGCTGCAAGCCCTCTCAAAAAAGCGTCATTGCGAAGTAAACGACTGACATCACTGGTGTGGCAATCCGTCCTTTTCCCTGTATTTCCGAATCTTTCCGACACGGGGAATACGGATTTCCACGCCAGTGTGCGCACTGGCTCGGAATGACGGGCTTTCTGACAATCAAAATGGGCACGCTGCAACGCAGCGTGCCCATTCGGTATGTGCTTACAGGTAGAGATAGCTGTAATTTTCGCGCAGAACAAGGATGAGCGCTTCGATGTCTACGGGCAGGTCGTTGTCGCAGGAGGCGAGGTCGTACTCCTTCTCCTCACCGTCGAGGCGCACGCGGACGTTTTCGTCGTCGAGGAAGAGAACGCCGGGGTTTCTGCTCTCGGCCATGTCCTCCGCCGTCTGGAAGAGGGTGAACTTGTCATGGCAGGGCTCAGAGGCGTAGGGGCAGAACTGCGTGCAGTTGCCGCACTCGTTGCACATCTTGTCGACATGGACGATCTGGTGGCTGCCGTCGGGCATGAGAATGGCGACGTTGGCGCGGTTGGGGCAGGAGTCGACGCAGTTTTCGCACACCATGGCGCATTGCAGGCAGCGTTCGCCCTCGCACTTGCCGGCCATCCGCAGCACGCCGTGCTTTGCTGCGGCATCAGCCTCGGTGATGTAGGCGGCAGCGGGGATGTCGTAGAAGTGCGGCGCGCCGACCACTTCTTCGGCAAAGCGCGCGGCGTCGGCAATGCCCTCGACCACGGTGGCAGGGCCGCGGTGCGCGTCGCCCGCGCAGTAGACGCCCGGAACGTTGGTCTGGAACGCGGGCCCCTTGCGCTCGATGGCGATGCCGTTGGCAGCCATGAGCGCGTCATCCACCTGCTCGCCCACGGCGGAAATGACGAGGTCGCAGGGGATGGAGAACTGCTCGCCGCTGCGCACGGGGCTGCGGCGGCCGGACGCGTCGGGCGCGCCGAGGGTCATGCGGTCGCACAGCAGTACGCCGTTTTCCTGCTTGACGGGGGCGGCCAGCTCAACAAGCTCCACGCCGTCGTCGATGGCAAGCTTGAGCTCATGCTCGTCGGCGGGCATGAACTTCTTCGTGCGGCGGTAGAGAATGGTGGCGTGTGCACCGGCGCGGACGGCCACGCGCGCCGCGTCCATGGCGGTGTTGCCCGCGCCGACCACGACCACATGGCCGCTGAGGGTGGGCTTGACGAGCGTTTTCATCTCCTTCATCCAGCCGATCACGCCGACAACGTTGCCTTCGATGTCGAGTTTGCCGGCCTTCCATGCGCCGGTGGCGAGGAGGATGTGGGTGAAGCCCTGCGTCTTGAGCTCGTCCACGGAGCTGCGCACGGGGCTGCGGCGGCCGGACGCGTCGGGCGCGCCGAGGG
>CAYPLM010000139.1:0-4465 GCA_964411575.1 uncultured Oscillibacter sp.
ATGCAGATCACGTCCTGCGTCAGCTCGCCGAGCTTGTCCTCCTGCCCGGCGCGGGCAAGGCCGATGACGTAGCGCACATTCTGCTCGCTGATCGGCTCGCCGCGGTTGGACAGCGTTAAAAGCGCGTTGATCGCGCGCGCGGCCAGCAGCACGTCCTCCGGCTCGCCGTTGATGCGCAGCTCGCCCTCGCGGTTGGCCACGGCAACGTGCAGCTCCGTTTCGATCAGGCGGATATTTTCATCAAATGAGCCGAAGAGGTTGATGGCCTGCTCCAGCCGCTCGATGCTGATGCGTTGTTCCATGAAGAATCCTTCTTTCGTCTGTCCGCTCACTCCACCAGAATGGGCACGCGCGCGCCGATCTGCTCCAGACACTCGGCGGAAAGCGTGACCAGCAGACACTCGCCCTGCACCGCGCAGGCAAAGCGCTCGCTCGTGACGCTGCCGCGCGCGGTGAGCAGCGTGCGCAGGTAGGCGCTCAGGTACGCCTCGCCCTGCGCCTGTGCCGCAGCGCGGCCGCGCGGGACGGACACGACCTCGTAGGGCCGCAGCGTCTCCACCGTCAGCACAGCGGGCAGCGCTGCACCGCCGGGCAGGGTGAGCGGATGGGTTTTTGTTATTTTATCACATTCCATACCGTTCTGGCTACTCCCTTTTCCGAATATTTTTACCCGATTTTTGCCCAGACGCAGGAAAATGCGGTGCCGCTGCGCCGGGGCGTACTGCTTTTGCATCTGTGTGAGGGGAATGCGCACGGAAAGCTCGTACCACGTCCGCCCCCACACCTCGCCCATGCCGGGCAGCAGACGCGAGGCAACGGAGGGGTTTGCGGTGCCCTCGGTGTCCACCGCGCCGGAGATGAGCAGCTCCCCGGCGAGCACCGTCTGTCCCGGCAGCACGCACGCGCGCCCGTCGTAGGTCAGCACGCGCGTCACCAGCGCCGTTTTCGCCGCCACGAGGTTGGCCGGCTCGCTGCGCGCGTCCACTTCCGGCTTTTTTACCCGCTCGACCACCTGCACGTTGGCGCGGCAGCCGCGCACGTTGACCGTCAGCCACGCCAGCTCCGGCACCTCCAGCAGCACATGGTTGCACACGCCCTGCGGCCGGACGGAAAAGACGAACGTGCCCCAGCGCACGCCGTTTCGCTCCAGCGCGCGCAGGATGCGCTCGGTGGGCACCGTTTCGTTGCCCGTGACCTGGACGTCCCAGATGAAAAGCGCGTTGAGCCCCAAAAGCGCCGCACACAGCGCAAGTCCCGCCGACAGCGCATAGCGGCGCCGGAAACCCGCGAGGAAAAACGGCACGCCGCGCCGCTGCTGCACATGCCACTGCGCGCCGCTTTCGCGCAGCAGGGGACGAAGCGTGCGCCACGCGCCGCGCGAGAGGGTGAGCGTGACGACTGCGTCCTCGATCGTTGGCTCGAAGAAGGGCACGCCGTGCGCCGTGCAGAGGTTGAGCACCCGCTCGGGGAAGGGCGTTTCCACCCGCACGCGCACCTGTCCGCGCAGCAAAAGCACCGCCCGGTTCATCGCTGCGCCTCCTCTCCGCGCAGAAACTCCACCGCGTCGATGCGCCCGCGCAGACAAAGCTCGTCGCCCGTCATGCTCCGCACCTCCAGCCCCGCGCCGCGCACGCGCACCACGCCGCCGCCCACGCTCACGTCGATCTCCTCCGCGCCGTAGGCAAGGATGCCCGCCTGTCCCTCGAGAAACAGCTGGCGGTCGCCCAGAAGCTCCATGTGCGAAAGCCCCGCCGCCGTGTCAGCCGGCAGGTCGAACAGCTCCGCCATGCGGGCGAGGTAATACCTGTGGTTTCGTTCCATCGTTCGCGCTCCTTTTTATGATGATCGATAGGGAAATTTGATTTGGGGGGCATGGGCGGACGCCCCATGCAAATGAGGGAAAATGTGCGCAAAGCCGGCAGGGGACGGCATCCACGACGCAAGAACGCGTCATTGCGAGCCAGTGACCGATGTCACTGGTGTGGCAATCCGTTTCCCACGTCCCTGTGTATCGTTCCGGGGATGCCGGGGACGCGGATTGCCACACCAGCCTGTTGATTTACTTCGCAATGACTGTTACAAGTGCCTTTCGGCAAATCTGCAACGTTGTACCACGGGGCGCAGCGGCTTTGCGCCCACGGAGATTCTATGCCTGTTCTGTGTGCGGCATGCGGGGCGTATAGTAGGCGGAGGAAAGGGGGCGGTGCGCGATGACCACGCTGGTGCTGCTGCTGTGCGCGGCGGCGCTCTCCGTGCGTACACAGGCGTGCTCGCAGGCGGCGCGCGAGGCGGTGAGGCTGTGCATGGAGACGGTGATCCCGTCGCTGTTTCCGTTTATGGTGCTCTCGTCGCTTCTGGTCGCGTGCGGCACGGCGGCGGCGCTGGGGCGGCGGCTGCGGGGGCTGTGCGGCGCGCTGTTCGGCCTGAGCGGCGCGGGGGCGGGCGCGCTGGCGCTGGGGCTGGTGGGCGGCTACCCCGTGGGTGCACGCTGCGCGGCGGAGCTGGTGCGCGGCGGCGGGCTCTCGCGCGAGGAGGGCGAGCGACTTCTGGCCTTCTGCAACAACGCCGGCCCCGGCTTCATCCTGGGCATGTGCGGCACGGCGGCGTTCCACCGCGCGCGGGCAGGGGCGTGGCTGTATCTGGTGCACGTGCTCGCCGCGCTGCTCACGGGCGTGCTGCTGCGCAGGCACGGCGCGGTTCCTGCGGCGCAGCCGGGCAGGATGCCGGAAAAGCCGCTTTCCCACGCGCTCGGGCCTGCCGTGCGTGCGTCCTGCGCGGGCATGGGGACGGTGTGCGGCTTTGTGGTGCTGTTTGCGGTGCTGCTGCGCATGGCGGAGGGCGTGACGGGCACGCTGCCGCCGCTGTGGCGCGCGCTGCTGGCGGGGACGATAGAGCTGACGAGCGGTGTGTTGTCGCTGCCGGACACGCGCGCGGGCTTTGTCTGCTGCGCGGCGCTTCTGGGCTGGGGCGGGCTGAGCGTGCACGCGCAGACGCTCGCCATGCTCGAGGGCAGCGGCCTGCGGGCGCGCCGGTATTTCCTCGGAAAGCTGCTGCACGCGCTGCTCTCCGCCGTGCTGGCGTTCGCCGCCGCCCCGTGGGCGCTGGGATAGCGGAAAAGGGCGAAATGCCCAAATGCGCGGAATGTATGGTGCGATTTGTTGGAAGAAATTTCAAAAAATGAGAATTTTTCCTTGACGACGTGTAAGTGCTGCGGTATAGTAAAAGAGGGGAAGCAGAGATGGTTTTTGACACACAAAAAGGAGAAAAATGCGATGTTTCGAAATTTGCTTTCCCTCGCTTTGCAGGCTGTGCTGCGTAAAAAGCGTTCGAGCGTGCTGCTTTTTCTCCTGCTGCTGGCGGTCTCCCTTCTGAGCAAGCACGGCCTCAGACACAGCGCGCTGCCGAAATAGAAGCGCCGCGTGTCCGTCCTAAAAGCGTCGATTCGCCCCGTCAGCGTCTGCGCCGCGGGGCGATTTCGGCAAAAATCACAAAGGTCCACCGTAAATGTGGCCGTATCGGACGACGGGAAATTCGTCGTCGCCGGAGAAAGGAGAAGCAATGTCCGAGACCATCCGCCTTTACACCCGTCAGAGCGAAAAAACCCTTTTGATGCTTGAGCACAACGGGCGCATCGTCAACAACCGCGTCTATGTCCAGCTGCATTTTGGCGACATGGCGCAGCACTATCTTGACTGCTACGACTGGTTTGCCGAGCAGGCCGCCCGCCGCGTGCCCAAATGCGAGGGCGCGGAGATGCCCCTCTGGTGCGCCACGCGACCGGAGGACTGTCTGCCGCCCATCCCCGGCACGGTGGTGTATGTGGTGGAAAAGCCGCGCGGACAGGTGGTTTTTTTTGACGACGCGGATTGGGACTATGTGCTCAACCACCGCTACCTTCCTCTCAACGACGAGGACGAGCGTGCCTACCGCCGCCATGTGCGCGAGCTGGGGTTAAACAGCACCTACGAGTTTTTTGAGGGGCGCTACGCAAACCTCTACCCCGACGAGATGCAGCGCGTGCGCGAGAGCTGGACGAGGCTTTTCGACATCTGGAAGCCCGAGTCGCACACCCTCTGCGGCAACATCTGGAGTATCGAGGGCCACGAGCTCGTGCGCATCGTCCGCCCCGGGGAGAAGGTAACGGAGTAAGGGGTACGGCACCCCGTGGTACAATACGGAAGCGGCATTGCGAAGTAAGTCCGCAGACTGGTGCGGCAATCCGCGTCCTCTGCCTCCCCGGAACGATACGCAGGGACGGAGGAGACGAATTGCCACGCCAGTGACATCGGTCACTGGCTCGCAATGACGATTTTTTGTTCCGTTGGTACAAATCTGTAACGCGTGGGACGTTGTGGGCACCGTCCCCTACTGGTTTGCTATGCAAAAGCATAGCAAAATATAAAATGCTCCATTTTCTCGCCCCTTCAGGGCAACCGAAAATGATGCGCAAAACTTCATGCGCTAT
>CAYPLM010000140.1:0-4416 GCA_964411575.1 uncultured Oscillibacter sp.
TTCAGCTTTACAACGGAAACCTTTGTAAAACTGCTGTTGTATGTGCCAACACGGTTTATATGGCTCTCCGTTTCTGAAATTGTGTAATAGAGGTCTGGATAATCCATGTAATAGCCTTTTACACTATCCTCTCCAGAAAACACACCGAAAAGCGGTGAGCGTACCAAATCGAGCGTAACGCCAGTAGAATTGTTTTTGAGATAATAGGCTTGTTCTGCGTGATCGCAGATTACCTCATACTCATTTGCGCGACCAGTCAAAGAGGCGTTGAGAGAAGTATTGGCTGCATCTTCGTCAGCGCATCCGGTAAATACGAGTACAATTGCCAAACACAAAACGGTAGCGCAGTATCGCTTACTTTTCCCGCCGATGCCTTGCCAGCGGTTCTTGTTTCGTATCAGCAGCCAAAGAACAGCCAGCAGGCTTATCAGTACGGAAACCACAATAAGAACAAACAATTCATAACCGGATACTTCTTGAAATACGGCAATTTCTTCGCCGGTCAATAGGTCGCTGGCCTTGATGCTGCCGGAAAGGTAGTCAGTGCCGAGCATGAAAGCCAACGGGATCGGCAGACGGCACAGAGTTGTTGCCGACAGACCGATGTAAGGAACAAGGGTAGTTACAGCTCCCAGCAACACTGTCAGTGCATACTTCTTCACCAAAACCGAGGCAAGCAGCAACAGCACAGAGAAAGATACATAACCAAGGCACCTTAAAGCGATGATAGCTATGTAGCCCTCCAGCAAGGAAAGTTCCTTCATGCTGGTGCCGAAATCAGCAATGCTTTGAATTGGGTAGTCACCACAGGGCAGACCGTATTTTATCGCAAAGAAGGCATATCGGATCAGGGCAGTCAAAAAACAGAGGGACAGCACCGAGGCCACTATAATAAGCAGCTTATAACGGGTGCTTTTCAACCCTTCCTTTGATGTCAGGATCAGAGAATCCATCTGACAGCTATATTCGCTGCAAAATACGGCAGTTGCCAGCAGAAGAACAACAAGGAATAAAGGGAAATCCAATGTGCTGTTGCCGAACAGTCCTGACCAGCCATTTGTTTGCAGAAAATAGTGGTTGTCCTTGTTTTCGCAGACATACAAGTATTGCTGACACACAACTTCAAAACCGTTTTCATTTTCCGTAATGGCATCCAAGGCAGCACTTTTCTGTTCATACAGTTCTTCTGTGATCACACCGCTGTAATATTGCTCTAACAGATCCCGCCGGGTGCTGTTCGCCTCTGCGATGGCTGCGGCCTCCTGTTCAAGAAACGCTGCTGCTTCATCTGTGCAGGCACCTTCCACCTTTTCGAGATACCATTCATATTCTTTACGGTACTGCTCCATTGCGCTGTCCTGCGGTGTATCAGTCACCACCAGCCAGAGCGTGCTAATCAAAAGAAATGCTATGATATACAGCAGCCCCTTTTGAAAGAGCATGATCTTCTTTAGTTCATAAGTAAAAACGCTCATTTTGCCCTCCTAACGCAGCAATGCCGATTTTCTGCTGATAGGAAATAGATTGCCAGAGCAATCACAAGGCCAGCTATCAACGCAAAAGCAACCGCGACTTTATATGTCAAAACAGGATGGTTCGCAATATTCAAAAACTCTGTTTTGCCCATCAGAATACGATTGGTCAGTAATGAATATGGGTTCAATACCTTTGCCCAGGGGAAACTGGAATATGCAACGGAAGCGCCGCTGATAATCAAGGCCATGCAGACCGCAAGGTTCAGCACAAAGGGGATCAGCGCATTTTTCCAGAAGGTTGACAGAAGCAGCATCAGCATCCCCAGCGTCCATGCGCCAACCGCTTTCAAAACTGCGGACAGCAGACTGTATTGAAGAAGGTTGATGCCCACCGCCGCCTCCGCCAGATTGGGGATCGCATATACAGGCAAGTTCCATCCCTCAAAGGTATGGAAGGAAGCTGCAAAGCCGATATAATCCAACAGGGAAAACCATAGGCATACCAGCCACACAAACGCTGTCACGGCGATAATTTTTGCCAGAGCGGTTTTCTTGCCGCCGTTTACGCTCGTGAGAAGCAGCATATCCATCTGTGTTTCCTTTTCACTGACAAAGGTGCTGACGATACCGTAAAGGCAGAGCAGCAGCATCAAAACGGTGGAAAAGTCATAGTTCAGATAGTAGTTATACATTTCATGGTAGGCATACTCGGAAATCTCGCGGTCTGCATAAAGCCGGTAGATCACAACATTTTTACGGGCTTCATATTCTTCTCCGCGTTCCTCATGCAGCAGGGCATTTTCTCTGGCTTTTTCTGCGATTTGATCCGCCGCTGACTGATAACCATAAAAGTATTGCATGGGCTGAACATAGTATTTATCCAGCAGATTGCGGTCACTGTATAGATTGCCGGTCATCGTATTGGAATTGTCCGTAGCTGTACTTGCGGTCATATCAGCAGTTGCTTCGGCCAGCGGACTATACAGGTCAAGCAAATGATTGATTTTCCGGGCCGTGATCTCACCGCTGTATTCATCATAGAGCTGCCAATAAACGGCGTTCCAGCTCCGTTCATCGTTGCCGTTGGAAAGATAGGAGTATGCCTTGTACTCGCTGTGTATTTTGAGCAGATTGATAATACTGAACAGCACAAGGATCACCAAAATGGAACGCTTGCAGAATTGCTTTATAAACTCAAATCGTATCAGGCGCATCATGGCTGTTCTCTCCAAAATAGTAGAGGAATACATCCTCCAGATTGGGATGGACGGTTTTCGCTCCTTTCAGCGGGCAATCGTCATTTACGATACGGAGGTCGTATTTTTCATTGTTCTGCTTCATATTGCTGATGCAATACAAATCGCTGAGCAAAACGGCATCCTCGGCATTTGCCGTTATCTCCCATACCTTTCCCTCAATGCTCTGCTCCAGCACAGAGGGCGTTCCCTGGATCACAAGCTCACCCTGCTTCAACAGGATAATTTCTCTGGCGATGCACTCCACATCCGGGACAATGTGAGTGGCCAGCAAAATCGTCCGGCCTTGTGCCAGCCGCGAGATCAGATTGCGAAAGCGGATACGCTCGCTTGGGTCAAGTCCTGCTGTCGGCTCGTCCAGTATCAAGATTTTAGGATCGCCCAGCATGGCTTGTACGATACCGACACGCTGGCGCATACCGCCAGACAGCGCACCGATTTTCTTATCCTGAGCATCCAGCAGATTGACCACGCCAAGAAGCTCCAAAATGCGCTCCTTTCCCTTATCCGCCGGTATGCCCTTCAAAGCACACATATATTGCAAAAAGTCAATCACGCTGAAATCCCTATAAAAGATGGGATACTGCGGCATATATCCGATCAGCGAAAGGAAGTCCTTGCCAAGTGTTTTTGCGTCCTGTCCGTCAATCAGGATCGTTCCATCATCACTTTGCAGGATACCTACAAAGGTGTTGATAAGTGTGGTTTTGCCAGCGCCATTTGCTCCCAGCAGTCCATATACGCCCTCATGCAGCGTGGCAGAAAAGTCTTTCAGCGCATATTTGCCTTTATATTTTTTCGATATGTTTTTGAATGTGATCTCCATGCGCTTAGTCTCCGAAATTGAATGTTGCAGATACCGTATCAACATCGCTCATGCTGGCACCCAAAAGGACAATACAATACTTCGGGTCGTCCAGGATGGTCACTCTCGGAATACGATTGAAGTAAACGCTGTCAGAATGGGTGATGGTTTCAGTATGTACGAGGTTGCCCGTCTTTGTTTCGTAGATACGGATCGTCAGGTCACTTCCCAAAACTGCCGTTGCAAAATAGTTACCCTGTTCAGAACAATAGACACCATCGCTGCCCTCAGCAGAGGTGGAGAAAGGCACAAAGGTTTCTTTGCCGGTTTTCGTGTCCATTACAAGAAGCGTTCCATTGTTTCGGTCAAAGTTCTGGGGCATCATAAGCATATCTCCGCCCACAAGCAGCTCCGCCACGGTATAGGATGCGGGTTTAGTGATCGTGAGCCTGCCTCCATCAATCGAGATCGTACCGTAGATATGCTGGTCATTTGCACCGCTGGTAACAGGAAGCTGCGTACCAAGGCCGACAAAAGCCAGCTCTGCATCCCGGTTGATAAAGCAAAGCTGCTCAATCGTGCTGATTTTCATGTTGTTGCTTTTGGTGTCATCATCGACGGCCAGAAGCGTGGAGAGCTTCCCGGATTTTACATCATAAAGGTATAGACCTCTGAAACCGGCGATAGCCAGAGTTTTTCCATCCTCAGAAATGTCAACGCCGTATGGGGACAGGATAAAATCTTCGGACAGAAGCCCATAGAGCTTCAAATCCTCTTTCTTTGAAAAATCAGCAGAACAGAGGTAGGCATTCACACCGTCATTATCGGAGCCGACGATTAGATAACCGTCGTTGAAAGGCTGCACAACAATATCCCGCAT
>CAYPLM010000141.1:0-4386 GCA_964411575.1 uncultured Oscillibacter sp.
AATGGGCACATGCCGCGCCCGGCAGGCATCCACCACGGCGTGCACGCGCTCCTCGCCGCCGATGTTGCCGGGGTTGATGCGGATCTTGTCCGCACCGCGCCGCGCGCTCTCCACGGCAAGACGATAGTCAAAATGGATGTCGGCGACCAGCGGGATGTGGATGCGCTTTTTGATCTGCTCCACGGCCAGCGCAGCCTCCATCGTGGGCACAGTCACGCGCACAATCTCGCACCCGGCCTGCTCCAGGCGCAGGATCTGCGCCACGGTGGCCTCTACGTCCTCGGTGTGCGTGTTGCACATCGACTGAATGCTGATCGGCGCGCCGCCGCCCACGGCCACGCCGCCGACGCTGATTTTTTTTGTGAGCTTTCTTTCCATGTTACACCAGCTTCATCACGTCATTAAAGGTAACAAACAGCATCAGCCCCAGCAGCAGCACCAGCCCCGCCGCATCGACGTAAGCCTGATATTTTGCCGGGATCTGCTTTTTAAAGAGCTCATAGAGCGCCGTGTTGAGCAGCAGGAAGAGCACCTTGCCGCCGTCCAGCGCGGGCAGGGGCAAAAGGTTCATCACGCACAGGTTGACGGCGATGAGCGCCGCGAAGTAAAACACGGTGCGCATCGCAGCGGCAAAGCCATCGGTCTGCTCGGTTTGCTCACCGATCTCCTTGATGCTCGACACGATGCCCACCGGCCCGTTCAGCTCGTCCGCCCCGGCCTGTCCGGTGACGAGCATCTGCAGGCTGAACCACACCACCTGCACATAGTCCAGCGTCTGATACCAGCTATAGCGCAGGCGCGTGGAAAAGCGCTCGGCCAGAACAACGTCCCGACCGATGTAGATGCCGTAGCCGCGGTACGTCCCGCCCTCGCTGTCCGTGCAGTCCTGCCGGACAAGGGTGACGGTGTGCCGCGCGCCGTCGCGCTCCACCTCGAGCTGCGCCGTGTCGCCGCCGTAGTGCAGGAAGGTGCTCGCATCGCCGGAGAGGTAGGTGCGAAAGCCGTTGACGCGGTAGACGAGATCGCCCTCGCGCAGATCGTACTGCACCTGCGTTTCCGGGGCGAGCCCGGCAACAGTGTCGACATAAAAGCCGCCCGCGCCAGCATACAGGCACAGCACGATCAGAAAGCCTGTGAGAAGGTTCATCGCCGCCCCGGCGACAAAGATGATCAGCTGCTTCCACCACACCTGACGCGTGAGCGCGCGAGGATCGTCACTCTCCTCGTCCTCGCCGGTCATCGCGCAGAAACCGCCCACCGGCAAAAGCCGCAGCGAATACTGCGTCTCGCCCCAGGTGCGTTTGAAAAGCGCAGGGCCCATGCCAATGGCATATTCCTCCACGCGCACGCCGCAGGCTTTGGCGGCCAGAAAATGCCCCAGCTCGTGCGTGGCGACGAGGAAGCCGAAAATCAGGATCGCTGTGATGAGATAAACCATGAGAAAACTGCTCCTTGAACATTTATGCCATGTGCCGGCGCACGTCCGCGCGCGCCAGCCGGTCTGCCTCTAAGATATCCGCAAGCGCGGGGGAAGATACCTGTTCCACGCTGCCCAATGCCGTTTCCACCAGCGAGGCGATGTCGTGGAAGCCGACCTCTCCGCGCAGGAACGCGCCCACGGCTTCCTCGTTGGCGGCGTTGAGCACCGCGCACGAAACGCCGCCCGCAGCGGCAGCCTGTTTCGCCAGGTGCAGACAGCGGAACGCACTCTCGTCCGGCGGCGCAAAGGTCAGCTCGCCGCAGGAGAGCAGATCGAGCGGCGCGTCGGGCGAGGGGGCGCGATGGGGATAGGTGAGCGCGTAGCGGATGGGCAGCTTCATGCTTGGCGTCCCCAGCTGCGCGAGCATCGCCCCGTCGTGAAACTCCACCAGCGAGTGCACGATGCTCTGGCGGTGGATGACCGCCGTGATCTTCGAGAGCGGAAGCTCGTACAGGCGCATGGCCTCGATGATCTCAAGACCCTTGTTCATCAGGGTGGCCGAGTCCACGGTGATCTTCGCGCCCATCGTCCAGTTGGGGTGCTTGAGCGCGTCAGCACGCGTCTTGCCCGCCAGCTCGTCATATGTCAGGCCGTAGAAGGGTCCTCCCGAACAGGTGAGGATGAGACGTCTGATCTCACCGCGGTCGCGGCAGCCCTGCAAACACTGGAAAATGGCGCTGTGCTCGCTGTCAACGGGCACGATCTCCGCGCCCGTGCGCGCCGCAGCGGCCATCACCAGCTCACCCGCGCACACCAGCGTTTCCTTGTTCGCCAGCGCGATGCGCTTTTTGCGCGCGATGGCGGCCAGCGTGGGCTTGAGCCCCACCATGCCCACCACGGCGGTGAGCACGGTGTCGGCCTGCGGCAGCGTGGCGGCGGCCATCAGCCCCTCCTCACCGCAGAGCACCTCAGTGTCCTCTCCGCGCAGACGCGCACGCAGCTCGTGCACAGCGTCCTCATTCATCAAAACGGCAAGCGTGGGGTGAAACTCCCGCACCTGTGCCTCCAGAAGGTCGACGCTTTCATTTGCGGTGAGCGCCGCCACCGAAAGCCCCAGCTCGCGCACCACCTCGAGCGTCTGCCGCCCGATGGAGCCTGTGGAGCCGAGGAGAGAAATACATTTTGTCACAGCAGACCACCCATAACCGCAAAGTACACCACGGGCGCAATGAACATCGACGAGTCGAAGCGGTCGAGCATGCCGCCGTGGGTAAGAAAGAGGTGGCTGTAGTCCTTGATGCCGGCCTCGCGTTTGATCAGCGACATGGAAAGGTCGCCGAGCTGGCCGAAGAGGTTTGCCAGCGCACCCACCAGCACGAGCAGGGCGTAGTTAGGCGCGTAGCCCAGCCACTTTGCCCCGATCAGCCCCCACAGCAGCATGGCAAGCGCGCTGCCCACGGGGCCGCCGATGCCACCCGCCCAGGTCTTGTTGGGGCTGACATGGGGTGCCATCTTGCGCTTGCCGAACCACATACCAAAATACATCGAAAGCGCGTCGCCGGCAAAGGCGATGAAAAAGGGCGCGAGCACATAGAGCTTTCCAAACGTCTCCTGCCCGCGCAGCAGCGCAATGGCAGAGTACAGCGTGGGGAACACAATGCCACCCACCACGCAGATGCAAAGGTCGGTGAAGGCGAAGCTGCCCTCCTCGCGGCCAAACTGCGTCACAGCCAGCAGGAAAAGGTACATCACGAACACCCAGCGCAGCACCGTGAGCACACTGACGTTGCCGATTGCCCACACGCCCGCGCAGCGGTAGATGAGCGCCACATGCAGGATCGCCGTGGAGATGGTGGTCAGATACGCCATCATCGGCATGCTTTTGCCCGCCGTGCGCAGCAGCTCAAACGCCGCCACGCCCGCGATCGCGCACACCAGCACCGTCGTTGCCCACGCCGGGCACGCCAGCAGCACCGCCAGCAGCAGCGGCAGCCCCACCGCAACGACAAGCCATCTTTGTTTCATGTTTGCTCCCCTTTCTTTTTATACCCCGCCGAAGCGGCGCTCGCGGCTCTGGTAGGCGATGAGCGCCTTGTCAAACTCGCGCTCGTCAAAATCGGGCCAGAGCGTATCACAGAAATAAAACTCGCTGTAGGCGCACTGCCAGAGCAGGAAATTGCTGATGCGCTTCTCCCCGCCCGGACGGATGAGAAGCTCGGGCTCGGGCAGTCCGTCGGAGTAAAGGTAACGCGCAAGCTGCCGCTCGGTCAGCTCATCAGGCGCACACTTCCCTGCCGCACAGTCGCGCGCAAAGGCGCGTGCGGCGTGCACCAGCTCGTCCCGCCCGCCGTAGTTGAGGCAGATGTTGGCCTGAAAGCCGTCGATGCGCGCGGAGATCTCGTCCGTCTGGCGGATCAGCTCGCGCGTCTCCTCGTCGAGCACGCTCAGCTCGCCGAGAAAGCGCAGACGGTTGTGGTCGCGCTCCATGGTGTCGATGCACTCGCGCAGGTACTTTTTCAAAAGCTTTAGAATGCCCTCCACCTCTTCCGGCGGCCGCTTCCAGTTCTCCGTGGAGAAAGCGTAGACCGTGAGGTAGTCGATGCCGAGGTTCTTGCAGTAGGTGCCGAGGCGGCGGAAGGTCTCCGCACCGGCGCGATGCCCCATCGAGCGCGGCAACGCGCGTTTTTTCGCCCAGCGCCCGTTGCCGTCCATGATCACGGCAACATGACGCGGCAGGTTGGTAAGATCAACCTGCCGCGCCCCGTTTTTTCCAGTAAAGTCCGCCATCAGACTGCCAGCAGTTCCTTTTCCTTCTTTTCAAGAAGGGCATCGAGCTCCTTGCACATGTCGTCGGTGATCTTCTGCAGATCCTTTTCGGCCGTCTTCAGCTCGTCCTCGGTGATCTCGGAGGCCTTCTGCTTTTTCTTGAAGGCATCCATCGCGTCGCGGCGGATGTTGCGGATGGC
>CAYPLM010000142.1:0-4367 GCA_964411575.1 uncultured Oscillibacter sp.
ATCCAGCCCACATGCTTGCACACGCTGCAGCCCTTGCCGCCGCAGACCAGGCAGCCCATGTCGATCTCAAAGCCCGGCTCGACGAAGGGGAAGAAGCCGGCGCGCATGCGCACGGGCACGTCCTGCCCGAACACCTTGGACAAAATGCTCTTGATCATCACCTTGCCGGAGGAGAAGGTGAAGTCCTTGTCAACGATGAGCGCCTCGTACTGGAAGAAGGCGCGCTCGTGGCGGGCGTCGGTGGTCTCGTTGCGGTAAACCTTGCCGGGGTAGACGAAGCGGTAGGGCGGCTTGTGCGTCTGCATGTAGCGCACGCTACCGCCGGTGAGGTGCGGGCGAAGGCAAAGCTTGTCCCAGCACTCGCCCTTGTCGTGCCCCTCGAGCCAGTAGGTGTCCATGCTCTCGCGGGCAGGGTGGTTGGGCGGGAAGTTGAGGTTGTCGAAGCCGTAGAGCTCGCTGGTGATGTCGTCCTCCTCGAAGATCTCAAAGCCCATCGAGCGGAACGCATCGTTGAGGTCGTAGCACATCTGCGTGATGGGGTGCAGCCCGCCACAAAGCGGAAGCGTGCCCGGCACGGTGATATCGAAGTCGGGGTCGACCTCCGACGCTTTGAGCTTGAGCTCCTCGCGCCGCGTGTCGATCAGCTCGGTGAGCTGCGCCTTGACGAGGTTGACGGCCTTGCCCATTTCAGGGCGGAGTGAGACGTCGAGCTTGGGCACCTCCTTCAAAAGGCCGGTGAGGCTGCCCTGTTTGCCCAGCAGCAGCGCCTTGACCTCCTGCAGCTCCACCTCGGTGCGGGCGGAGGCGATCTTCGCCTTGCCCTCCGCGAGGAGCGCGTTGAGTTTTTCTTTCATATGGTATCCTCCTTAGAAGTTTTCAATGATCGAGCTTAGCCGAGATAGTCCGCGGCGCGCACACTTTGCGTGACGTTGCAGCGCGGCAGCTTTTCAAGCTGTCCCGGCGCAGCGCGGCCAGGCTCGGTGGTGACGGTCACGTCAAAATAGGGCGCAAGTATGTCGTCGCACCATGCGTCCGCCTTGCCGAGCGGATAGGCAAAGTAGCGCACGTCGATCCCCAGTTCGCTTTGCAGCAGCGCGACGCTTTTTTCAATGTCGGGCGCGATGCGCGCGGTGTACTGTTCCCGCGTTTCGCCGTCGAGCCGGGAAACGCCCAGCGCGTCGTCGCGGATGTGGCGGTCGTAGGTGTGCGAGCCGATCTCCCACACGCCGCTTTGCGCCATCGCGCGGCACTCGTCCCAGGTGAGAAAGCCGGGCTGCCCCACGCAGCTGACGATCACCGCCACGGCTGCCCGCGCGCCGAATGCTTCCAAAACCGGCTGGGCGAGGGTGAAGTTGCTCTCGTACCCGTCGTCAAAGGTGAGAAGCACGCATTTTTTCGGCAGGGGTGCGCCGTCGTCCAGCTTGCCTGCCGCCAACTCGCGCGGCAGTACCGTGGTGTAGCCGTGGTCGCGCAGCCACGTCAAATCTTCCCGCAGCTTTTCAGGCTGAAGCGTCCAGTCGGACAGAGCGCACACTGCTGCGTCCTCGTGCAGGTCGTGGTACATCAGAATCGGCGTACCGAAGTGCCGCACGGCATACCAGCGCACGCCAAAAAACAGCAGCGCCGACACCAGAAGAAACAAAATGCGCTTTTTCAAGGCCGCCCTCCTATCCTGGCGAAGCCACCGCAAAAAAAGAAAGCCCCTCATCCCAACAGCAGGGACGAAAGGACTCTTCCGCGGTACCACCCAGTTTCGCGCAGAGGCTGCGCGCACTCAACACCGATAACGGCGGCGACCGGCCGCGCATTTCCTCACGGCAGCTCCCAGGCGAACAAAGCGACGCCTGACGGATCGGCTTGCAGCCGACGACCGATCCTCTCTGAGCCGGGCGGGTGGACGCTTATTTTCCTGTTCTTCGCTTTTAAACGTTATTCTTTATAACATAATCAGCGCCGGATTGCAAGGGCTTTTGCGAATTTCCGGCGGAAAAAGTGAAATTTTCCTCGTCAGGATGCACAAAGAAGAGACGGAGAAATTGTAGAAAGTGTGGAGAAACAACTTCTTGACTTTTAAGCAATGATGTTTTATACTCGCAAATATCAAGATATCCCCCACTGGGAAGGAAGGAGCCCGCCATGTCCGCTGCCGTTCGCTATTACTGCTATATGAGCGCGACCCGATTTGCGGGCCGCTATTTCCTGCTGCCGTTTTTTCGATACCGTCCCGGAGAGAGGCTGACGCACGGTTGATACCGTATGCAGCGGTCCCGCCTGTTGGACGGGGCCGCTTTTTTAATTTCGGAAAACGATTTTTAAAGGAGAACGATTATGAAAAAGAAGCTGCTTGCCCTGCTGCTCGCCGCAGCACTGTGCCTTGCCCTTGCCGCCTGCGGCGAAAAGGACGACGAGGCGAAATATGTGGTTGGCATCTGCCAGCTGCAAGCCCACGACGCGCTCGACGCGGCCACGCAGGGCTTTATCGACGCGCTCAACGAGGCGCTGCCCGGCCAGGTGAAGTTTGAAACGAAGGTGGCCGGGGAGACGGCCAACTGCCCCACGGTGATCAACGGCTTTGTGTCAAAGCGCGTGGATCTGATCCTCGCCAACGCCACGCCGGCGCTCACCGCCGCCGCCTCGGCCACCGACTCCATCCCCATCCTCGGCACGTCCATCACGGCCTACGGGGTGGCGCTGGATCTTGACGATTTCTCCGGCACCGTGGGCGGCAACATCTCCGGCACGAGCGACCTTGCCGACCTTGCCGCGCAGGCGGATATGATCGGCGCGTGGTTCCCGCAGGCGAAGAAGGTGGGGCTCCTGTTCTGCTCGGGCGAGCCCAACAGCCTCTATCAGGTCGAGGAAGTGGCGGCTTACCTTGCGCAAAAGAGTATGGAGACGAAGGAGTTCTCCTTCACCGATACCAACGACGTCACCTCCGTTACGCAGGCTGCGGCGGAGTGGGCGGACGTGATCTACATCCCCACTGACAACACTGCCGCCTCCAACAGCGAGGCCATCGCAAATGTGGTGCTCTCCGCCGGAACACCGGTCATCGCGGGCGAGGAGGGCATCTGCACAGGCTGCGGCGTGGCCACGCTTTCCATCAGCTACTACGATCTGGGCGTGACCACCGGTAAGATGGCTGCCTGCATCCTCACCGGCGAGGCGGACATCAGCGAAATGCCCATCGAGTTTACCACGGCCACGGCCAAATATAACGCCGACGTGTGCGCGCAGCTTGGCATCACCCCGCTTGCAGGCTACACCGCCATCGGCGACTGACAGGAGGAGAAGGGAATGGAAGCTTTGCTCAACGCCCTGCCCGGCGTGGCCGCGCAGGGGCTGATCTGGGGCATCATGGCCATCGGCGTGTACATCACCTACCGCATTCTCGACGTGGCCGACCTGACGGTGGACGGTTCGCTGGCCACGGGCGGTGCAGTGTGCGTGATGCTCATCCGCGCGGGGCTGAACGCGTGGCTGGCGCTTTTGTGTGCGGTGCTCGCGGGCATGCTGGCGGGGCTCGTGACGGGCCTTTTCCACACGCGCTGCGGCATCCCGGCGATTCTCTCGGGCATCCTTACGCAGCTGGCGCTCTACTCGGTCAACCTTCGCATCATGGGCGGCAAGGCACTGCAGGCCGTGGGCGTGGACAAGTACGACCTGCTGCTCTCGCAGCGCTATGTGCAGCAGCTCAGCTGGGAGAACCCGCTGCCGCTGCTGCTGGCCTTCACCGCCGTGGTGATCGGCGCGCTGTACTGGTTTTTTGGCACGGAAAAGGGCAGCGCCATCCGCGCCACAGGGGCCAACCCCAACATGGCGCGCGCCCAGGGCATCGACACCGGCAGTGGCGTCGTGCTCGGTCTCATGCTCAGCAACGGCCTTGTGGCGCTCTCGGGCGCGCTGCTGGCGCAGTATCAGGGCTCGAGCGAGGTGAACATGGGGCGCGGCGGCATCGTCATCGGCCTTGCGGCGGTGATCATCGGCGAGGTGGTGTTTGAGCGGGTGTTCCGCAACTTCGCGCTCAAGCTGCTGGCTGTGTCCATCGGCGCGATCCTGTATTATCTGGTGCTGCAGGTGGTGCTGCTGATGGGGCTGGATACCAACGACTTAAAGCTTGTCACCGCGCTCATCGTGGCGCTGTTTCTCGCCGTGCCGTACTGGCAGGGGAAAAAAGCCCATCATCACAAAACAAAGAAGGGAGGCGCGCACCATGCTTGAGCTGAAAAATGTCAGCAAGACCTTTAACCCCGGCACCGTCAACGCCCGCACCGCACTCAACGGCCTCAGCCTCACGCTCAACGACGGCGATTTTGTCACCGTCATCGGCGGCAACGGCGCGGGAAAATCCACCATGCTCAACGCCG
>CAYPLM010000143.1:0-4357 GCA_964411575.1 uncultured Oscillibacter sp.
ATGTCGATGATGCTGCGCTCCGCCTCCTTGGCGGTGGCGATGGTGCCCATCTTCAGCAGATCGGCATTCTTGCGCAGCAGCTCATTGGTGGTCTCGCTGACGGCGCGCTGCGCCTCCGTCGCCTGGCGGCTGTGCTCCATGCCGAGAGCCAGCACCATCTGGCTCTTCCAGAGGGGGATGGTGTTCACGAGGGAGGTCTGGATCTTCTCCACCATCAGCGTGTCGTTGTTTTGCAGCATGCGCGTCTGCGGGCCCATCTGCAGCGACACCATGCGCGTGAGCTCCAGGTCGTGAAGCTTCTTTTCAAAGCGGTCGCACATCTGCGCCATATCGTTGTACGCCTGTGCGTCCTCGGCAGCGCCGCTGGCCTCGGCCTTCTTGCGCAGCTCCTCCAGCTCGCCCGCGCGCACCTCGGCAAGGCGCTTCTTGCCGGCGATGATGTACATCGTCAGCTCCTTATAGTAGCGCAGGTTCAGCTCGTAGAGCTGATCGAACATGGCGATGTCCTTGAGCAGCGTCACCTGATGCTTTTCCAACTCCGCCGCGATGCGGTTCACGCTCGTCTCAGCCTTGCCGTACTGCGCGCGCATCACTTCCAGCTTGTCCTTGGACTTCTTGAACAGCCCCGCAAGGCCCTTCTTCTCCTCGGTGCCAAAGTCCTTCACCTGCACCACGAGCTCGGTGAGCGTGTCACCAATCTCGCCGAGGTCCTTGTTGCGCACAGAGGCCAGCGCGTTTTCGGAGAAGGACGCCACGCTCTTCTGCGCGGCGGCGCCGTAGTTGAGCACGAGGTTGGAGTCGGTGACGTCGATCTTCTTGGAGAACTCGGCCACGGCCTTCTTCTCCTCCTCGGTGAGCATCGACTCGTCAATCACCACGGGCTCCACGGCGGGCTTTTCCTCCGCCGCGACGGGCGTTGCGGGCGTGGGGACGGAGTCAAGGGTCAGCGTGGGCACAGCGGCAGCGGCGGCAGCGGGTTCGAGCGTCAGCTCGGGAAGCTTGTTTTCGTTCATGTGATTTCCTCCTTATATAAGTGTTTATGCGATTTAAAGTTCAAGACGGATGCCCTCGCCGGGATCCTCCACGGTCTCGGCCTTGAGCGGCTGTTCGGTCAACCCCTCGCGCGCCATCAGCGTTTCGAGCACGGTGATGTCGCTGGAAATGTCAAGCGCCTGCTCGCCAAAGAGCGAGTCGAGCTGCTTTTCAAACGCAGTGACAATGGTGTCCATCATGCCCTCCACGCGCTGCATGGTGGAGCTGATGTTCTCGCCCTGCACGCCCTGTGCGCCCATGCGGTCGTAGGCGTTGAGCAGCTTGAGCGTGGTGGGCAGATAGTAGTCCATAAAGCGGCGGATCTGTGGCAGCTTGGCCGGGTCGGCCTTCACCTGCGCGGTGATCTTGCCGCAAAGCTCCTGCAAGCGCACGATGTCGGCAGAGATCTTCTCGTCCGCGATGGCCTCGTCGAGCCTCTTCATCTCGGCAATGGCAAGCTCACTGTCGCGCAGCATCTTGTCCAGCTCGGCGTTGCCGGTGGTCTCAGGCTGCCTGGGCTTTTCCTCTACCTCGACCTCCACCGTGCCGCAAAGCTTGTCAAACACGAAAAACACCGCCGCTGACAGCAGCGCTACAAAAACAAAGTGACCCAGCTTGTGCAGCGGAAACAGCAGCGCATACAGCACCCACACCGCCGCCGCAGCGTAACAGGGCGTGGCCGTGCGCTTTTTGACCTTCGCCATGGAAAGAGCCTCCTTCTCATCAGCCGTGCTGAAATTTCTACATTTATATTATACCGCATCCGCCCCAAGCGGTCAAGTAAATACTCTTTGAGACTGTCAAAAAAGCATTGCGAAGTAAGTGACCGATGTCGCCGGTGCGGCAATCCGACCTTTTCCGCGCGTTTTCGAACCAATCCAGCGCAAGAAGTACGGATTCCTCCCGCCAGTGTGCGAAACTCGCCCGGAATGACAGGGGTTCTTTGACACGCTGACTCTTTAAGGTTCCTTGAATAAATCTGTGAACCGACCGCTTCGCCGTCGCCAGAGGGCCTTATTGCATTTGCTTTTCTGTGAGATGGGTGCGGAATATAGGGATTTTTTATCAAAGCTATTTAGGAATTTGTTTGCATTTTTGATAAATCTATGCTATGCTGTGCCTGAGCTTTTCTCATTATGACCCACCGGAGGTTTTGTCATCATGGATTTCAAGCAGCTTCGCTCCTTCGTCGCCGTGGCGGATTGCGGCAGCTTTACCCGCGCAGCCGAGCAGCTTTACATCTCTCAGCCGTCTGTCAGCGCACACATCCGCCAGTTGGAGGAGGAGTTGCACGAGCGGCTGTTTCTACGCACCACCAAGTCGCTGAGCATCACGCCCCGCGGCCGCGAGCTGTATGAGTACGCTGTGCATGTGCTGACGATGCAGGACAAGCTTCTTTCCCGCTGGAAGGAGAACGAGACGATCATCCGCCTCGCCGCCTCCACCATCCCCTCCACCTATGTTCTGCCCGAGGTGCTGCCGCGCTACCGCGAGCTTCAGCCGGAGATCACCTTTGATATCTGCCAGAGCGACAGCCAGGGCGTGCTCAATGGGCTGCTCAACGGGCGCTTTGAGCTGGGTCTTGCCGGCATGCAGACGTCGGATGAGGATCTGGTATTCACCCCCTTCTACCGCGACGCGATGGTGCTCATCACGCCCAACAACGCGCGCTTCGCCGAGGCGCGCAGCCGCGGCGCCTCCGTGATCGAGCTGCTGCGGCAGGAGACGCTGCTGCTGCGTGAGGAAGGCAGCGGCAGCCAAAAGTGCGTGGACGAGTTTCTGCACGTCGCCGGGCTCGACCTCACCGCGCTGCATGTTTCCGCCCGCCTGAACGACCAGGAGAGCGTGAAGAATCTGGTCGCCAGCGGTCTGGGCATTTCCATCGTATCGGAAAAGGCGGTGCAAACCGAGTGCCGCGACGGAAGCCTTCTCGCCTTCCCGCTGCCCAACGACTGCGGCACGCGTGATCTGTACCTCGTGCAGCGCCGCGGCGACTACTGCAAGCCGCAAATCAACCGCTTTGCCGCCTTCGTGCGCAGCTTCTATCAGCAGGCGTAACGCTTCCTGCGCCGGGCGCTGCATCCATATCGCAATTTCATTCCCAGAAACATCGTTTTCTGGGAATGAAATTGCGCATTCTCTGACAATATGATAGAATAGGTAAGACAGTTAAAATAACCTGTCAAACCAATCAAGTTCTGGAGGTATCACATCGAAAGAAAGTATCCGGCAAACATGTTTTGGCTATTTGTTCTGACGAATTTCCTGTTCCGCTATTTCTATCTGTCTATTCCCGGAATCCTCCTCTGTATTGCAGGCATTTGGGCAAAGCCCTGCCTGTGGATCGCTCTTGCCCTGTTGGGGCTTGATGTGGTCCTCTCCATCATGGAGCAGCGGCGCATTCGGGAATCCTCCGTGACCCCCAGTGATAACCCTGAGTTCAACGAGATGATGGACGCCTTTTGTGGCCCCGGGGGATTTGATGCTGTCAGAGAAATTGTGGATGCGAAAATCAAGTCTGTGTCCCCCGTCGAGCCGCAGGATAAAGCCGATGCCGACAAAGGCTGATTCGTTGAACAGCAAGGGTTCCCTTTATACCGCTGCGCTCTGCCATACAATGTGAACCATATGGGAAGCCAGGCAGCCTCAGGCCGTCTGGCTTTTTGCGTCGAAAAGCGGCGAAAAAATATTGCAGAAAAAGTGAAATCGGGGCTTGACACCGCGCAGCAGATATGGTATATTAGTTGTTGCCGATATCCGCCGGTGTGGTGGAATAGGTAGACACAGGAGACTTAAAATCTCCCGGTAGCAATACTGTACCGGTTCGAGTCCGGTCACCGGCACCATTGCATGATCGGACAATTGTATATCGCGGAGTGGAGCAGTTGGTAGCTCGTCGGGCTCATAACCCGGAGGCCGAAGGTTCAAGTCCTTCCTCCGCAACCATAAAACAGCCGTTTTCTTTCCGAAAACGGCTGTTTTTCTAATTTTTTTAGCGGTTCTGAAATTCTCTCTTCCTGTTTTTGGGTCAATTTTGGATCAGCGGGTCAAAAAATCTATATTTTGGGTCACCGTTTGGAATTTTCCTGGCGGTCTTTTTTATGCCTTTTTCCGCAACAGAACATCAGCAATACACTCCGACGCTCTGGCCTTGTTTTCCTCAATGATGTGGCTATAGAAGTTTTCGGTAGTGTTTACGCTGGCATGGCCGAGCTGTTTGGATACTGTGACAATATCCGTACCATTTGCCAGCAGGACAGAGGCAACGGTGTGGCGGAAGGCGTGGGGGTTGATGTGTGGCAAGCTGTGGCGCGAGGAAAAGTCT
>CAYPLM010000144.1:0-4297 GCA_964411575.1 uncultured Oscillibacter sp.
ACCACATCTGAACGAAAAAAACAACCTCCGGTTTTGCGCCGTCTGACATAAATTCAGACAGCCCTATCCTAACGGTGGATTTCTTCATAAGTTCCTGGTGAGATTTTGTTTTATGCAGTATTGGTATGATAAATTCCCGTTTGCAGGGCAGACAAGCAACCGAAAAGCCGAAAATGAGAACAGTTAGATAAGCGGGAATTTACAGAGGTGTTAAACTATCCCCTGTTCGGTTGAAGTGGACAATGTAGACAAAGCCCAATTTGCCGGAGGCTATCAACAAGCGTCATTGCGAAGTAAGTGACCGATATCACTGGTGTGGCAATCCGCCCTTTTTCCTACGTTTCTGAATCACTCCGGCGTGGGGAATACGGATTCCCACGACAGTGTGCGCACTGGCTCGGAATGACGGGGGGCTTTGACGCGCTGGAGCGTCCGGGGAACAGAAAAAACATCCGTGCAGGAGCGTTCTGCACGGATGTTCTTTCTACTTTATGACCGCCCTTCCCGATCGCGCCTAAGTGTGTCGAAAAAAGCTCAGCGGCTTTCGAGGAAGCGCTGCAAAATACCCAGAAGCTCGGCCTTGCCGTCACCGCGCTCGGCGGAGAAGGGCACGAGCACGTCCTGCTCCGTCAGCTCCAGCGTGTCGCAGATGCACTGAAGATTGGGTTCGACTTCACTTTTTTTCAGCTTGTCCAGCTTGTTCGCCACCACCACCATCGGGCAGCCCCGGCTGCGAAACCAGGTGCACATGGTCACGTCGTCGGCAGTGGGCTTGTGGCGCGCGTCGACGATCAGCACACCCAGGTCGATCAGGTCGGAGCCGGAAAAGTAGCTTTCCATCAGACGACCCCAGCGCTCGCGCTCCTCCTTGGAGACCTTCGCGTAGCCGTAGCCGGGGAGGTCGACGAGGTAAAGCCGCCCGTCGATGCGGAAATAGTTGATCTGCGAGGTTTTGCCCGGCTGCGCGCCCACGCGGGCGAAGTTCTTGCGGTTGACCAGACGGTTGATGACGCTGGATTTTCCCACGTTCGACCGCCCGGCGAACACCAGCTGCGGCATGCCGTCGCGCAGGAACTGCCCTGCGCCCGCTGCCGAGCGGACGAACTCTACCTTATTAAAGTTGATCGCCATATCGGTTTTCTCCTTTTCAGACGCACAGCGACGCGGTGGGAACCGACGGCGCGGTGGACACACAGGGCAGCGTCGGGGCGCACACAGGCGCGCTTTCTGCGCGCAGCAGCGCCTCAGCGAACACCTCCTCCGCCGACTCCACCGGAACAAAGCGCAGCTTTTCGCGCACGGCAGGGTCAATCTCAGCGAGGTCGCGTTCGTTGTCCCTGGGCAGTATGACGGTGCGCATGCCCGCGCGCAGAGCGGCCATGGTTTTCTCCCGCAGACCGCCGATGGCCAGCACGCGCCCACGCAGGGTGATCTCACCGGTCATGGCCACGTCGTGCCGCACGGGTGTGTTGGTCAGCGCCGAAAGCAGCACCGTAGCCACAGCCACGCCTGCCGAAGGACCGTCCTTGGGCGTAGCGCCCTCGGGGAAGTGGATATGTATGTCTTTGGTTTTATAAAAGTCACTCTCAAGCCCCAGCACGGCGCTGCGCGAGCGCAGAAAGCTCAGCGCAGCCTGACACGACTCCTGCATCACGTCGCCAAGGTTGCCGGTGAGCGTGAGCTTGCCTGTGCCGTCCATCACGTTGGCCTCCACGCGCAAAAGCTCGCCGCCCGCCTGCGTCCAGGCAAGGCCGTTCACCAGCCCCACAAGGTCGCGTCCAAGGTCGTATTCGTGGGCGTGCAGGGCGGGGCCGAGGAGCTCAGGCAGGCTTCCCTCTGTAATGGAAATTCGCTTTACATCCGTTGACACCAGCTGCATCGCCGCCTTGCGGCATAGCTTTGCCAGCTGGCGCTCGAGCTGACGCACGCCGCTCTCGCGCGTATAGTCAGCGATTACGCGGCGCAGCGCCCCCTCGCTCACACGCAGGGCATTTGCAGGGAGATTGTGCTGCTTGCGCTGGCGGGGCAGCAGGTGCCGCTGGGCGATCTGAAGCTTTTCCTCGTCGGTGTAGCTGCCCAGCTCGATGATCTCCATGCGGTCGAGCAGCGGGCGGGGGATCGTCTCGGTGGTGTTGGCGGTGGTGAGGAACATCACGCGCGAAAGGTCGATGGGGATCTCAAGATAGTGGTCACAGAATGCGTGGTTCTGCTGCGGGTCGAGCACCTCTAAAAGTGCGCTGGCCGGGTCGCCGCGCTGGTCGGAGGCAAGCTTGTCGATCTCATCGAGCACCAGCAACGGATCCATCGCACCGCTGCGGCCGATGGCCTCCACGATGCGTCCGGGCATCGCGCCGACATAGGTCTTGCGATGTCCGCGGATGTCAGCCTCGTCGCGCACGCCGCCCAGACTCAGCCGCGCGCATTTGCGGCGCATGGCCTTGGCTACTGACAGCGCAATGGACGTCTTGCCCACACCCGGCGGGCCGACAAGGCAGAGGATCTGTCCCGTGCCCTCCGCACCCAGCGCGCGCACGGCAATAAATTCAAGGATGCGTTCTTTGACCTTTTCCAGGCCGAAATGGTCACGCTCAAGCTGACGGCGCGCCGCTTCCACATCGCTCCGTCCGTTCGTATACACGCCCCACGGTAGTTCAAGCACGGTGTCAAGATAGTTTCGCAGCACAGACGCCTCCATGCTGCCAAACGGCTGACGGGCAATGCGCTCGACGTCCTTGAGGAGCTTTTTCTGTGTGTCCTCGTCGAGCTTGAGCGTGGTGATACGGGCACGATAGTCATCAAGCTCGTCGTCCGTTTCGCCCTCGCCCAGCTCGTTTTGCAGCACTTTGAGCTGCTCGCGCAGCACAAAGTCGCGCTGCACATGCCCCACGCGCTCGCGCACCTTGCCTTCGATCTCCTGCTGCATGGAGAGCACGTCGATCTCGCGGGTGAGCAGTTCGTTCATGTGCATCAGGCGCATCAGCGGGCGCAGCTCCTCGAGAATAGTCTGCTTGTCCTGATAGCGCAGATTGAGGTGCTGGGCGAGAAAATCCGCCAGATGACCGGGCTCGCGCGTGTCCATGATGGCGGCATACATCGAATCCGGCAGCTTGGGCAGCATCTCGCTGTACTCGCCAAAAAGCGCATAGCACTGACGCAGCAGCGCCTCCGCACGGGCCCCGTCCCGCGCGGGCAGCTCGGCCACTGGCTCCACCTGCCCCTGCAAAAACGGCTCGCGCTGCCACAGACGGCGAAGGCGGGCGCGCGTGCGCCCCTCCACCACCACATGCAGCGTCTCGTTCTCACTGCCCTGCATGGCCTGTGTCACGCGGGCAATGGTGCCCATTTCGTAAAGCTCATTCTGCTCGGGAAGCTCGGTGCTCACCTCGCGCTGGGTGACAAGAAAGATCTCGCCCCCCGTCTCCACCGCGCGCTCAAGCGCACGCGCAGAGATCAGGCGCTCCACATCAAAGCCGGTGACAACACCGGGGAACACGGTGATCCCCCGCATGGCAAGCACCGGAAGATTTTTTGTAACAGTTTCCATAGATGTTTTCCTTATCGGGGCGGGCGGCGGGAGCGCTCGCCCCAGTTTGTTCGCTTATTCCGCCTGAGCCGCTTCCTTCTTAGCCTTTTTCGGCGTTCTGTGTGTCAGCTGCGCAGGTTCCGTGCCGTTGACGCAGGCAGGCGTGATGGTGACCTTCTCCACCGTCGGATCGGAGGGCACATCGTACATCACCTGCATCAAAAGCCCCTCCATCACTGCGCGAAGGCCGCGCGCGCCGATGCGCCGCTCGATAGCCTTGTCAGCGATGGCCTCCAGCGCACCGGGAGCAAAGCACAGCTCGGCTCCGTCGTAGGAGAGCATTTTTGCATACTGCCTGACCAGCGCGTTTTTCGGCTCAGTGAGGATGCACACAAGGTCGTCGCGCGTGAGCTCGTCAAGCGGCGCGATGACCGGCAGACGCCCCACAAGCTCGGGAATGAGGCCGAACTTGAGAATATCGTGCGGCTGCACCTGACGCAAAATGCGGTTGTCGTGCTCACGGTTGGAGCTGACCTCCGCGTCAAAGCCGATGCTCTTGCGGTCGAGGCGCTTTTCGATGATCTTATCCAGCCCTTCAAACGCACCGCCGCAGATGAAGAGGATGTTGTGCGTGTCGATCTGGATGAACTCCTGCTGCGGATGCTTGCGCCCGCCCATAGGCGGCACGTTGGCGACCGTGCCCTCCACGATCTTCAACAGCGCCTGCTGCACACCCTCGCCCGACACGTCGCGCGTGATGGAGGTGTTTTCGCT
>CAYPLM010000145.1:0-4283 GCA_964411575.1 uncultured Oscillibacter sp.
GCTCGCGCATGGCGGTGTTGATGGCGTCGCACACCAGGTCGGTGTTGAGCGCCTCAAGAAGAGTCTTGCCGATAAGGATCTCGGACGCCATGGCGGCGGAGTGGGTCATGCCGGAGCAGCCGAGCACCTCGACGAGCGCCTCCTGAATGATGCCGTCCTTCACGTTGAGCGTCAGCTTGCAGGCGCCCTGCTGCGGCGCGCACCAGCCGATGCCGTGAGTGAAGCCGGAAATGTCGGAGATCTGCTTGGCCTGCACCCACTTGCCCTCTTCGGGAATGGGAGCCGGGCCGTGATACGCGCCCTTGGCAACGGGGCACATATGCTGGACTTCGGTCGTGTAGATCATGATGATTCATCCTTTCCTATGGTGTAGCCCGCCGTGCGGGCATGGTCGCATACGGCATGTATGATATCAAATTTCGCCGCCGTTTGCAAGGGGTTGCGCGCGCTTTTTTGCTGGATGGGAAAATTTTCCAAAAACGTGGGCGCATAGGATTCTCCTCTCCGCCGCATACTACCCGGCAAGGAGGGGATGGCATGAACAGCAAACGCGTGGGTGCGCGCACGGTACGCTTTGCGCAGCCGCCCGCAGTGGCGGCATTTTACAGTATCGGCGGGCGCATGGAGGGACACGGACCGCTGCGCGCGCACTTCGACGAGCTGTGCGAGGATTCGTTTCTCGGGCAGGAAACGTGGGAAAAGGCCGAAAGCGAGCTGCAGCGCCGCGCGCTTTCAGGTGCGCTTTCCAGGGCCGGATGGCAGAAGGACGCGCTGGAGCTGTGCTTTGCGGGGGATCTTCTCAACCAGTGCGTGGGCTCGGCCTTCGCGCTGCGGAGCTTCGGCGTGCCCTACGCGGGGCTGTACGGCGCGTGCTCGACGATGGGCGAGGGACTGATGCTCGCGGCGATGGCCGTAGACGGCGGCTTTGCCCGGCGTGCGGCGGCGCTGACCTCCTCGCACTTCTGCACGGCAGAGCGGCAGTACCGCATGCCCGTGCCCTACGGCAGCCAGCGCACGCCCACCGCACAGTGGACAGCCACGGCCTCGGGCTGCTGCCTGCTTGCCGCAAAGGGCGCAGGGCCGTTCGTCACGCACGCCGTGTGCGGACGCATCATCGACCTGGGCGTGACCGACACCAACAACATGGGCGCGGCCATGGCCCCGGCGGCGTATGACACCCTGCGCGCGCTGTTTGCTGACACGCACACCGCGCCTGCGGACTATGATCTCATTGTCACAGGCGATCTGGGGAAGCTGGGGCACGGCGTGGTGGCGGACTGGTTCGCGCGCGACGGCGTGGCGATGGACAACTACGCCGACTGTGGCCTGCTGCTCTACGATCTCGACGCGCAGGATATGCACTGCGGCGGCAGCGGCTGCGGCTGTTCGGCGGCGGTGCTGTGCGGCTATCTGCTGCGTGGCATGCGCGAGGGGAAATGGAGGCGCATCGTGTTTGCGCCCACGGGCGCGCTGCTCTCGCCCACCACGTCGTTTCAGGGAGAGAGCGTGCCGGGCATCTGCCACGCGCTGGTGCTGTCGGCGGAACGGGAGGGATAAGGATGGAGTATCTGCGTGCATTTCTCTGCGGCGGGCTTCTATGCGCCGTGGGACAACTGCTCATCGACAAGACCCGGCTCACCCCCGCGCGCATCCTCACCGGCTATGTGGTCTCGGGCGTGGTGCTGACGGCGCTGGGGCTGTACGAGCCGGTGGTGGAGTGGGGCGGCGCAGGGGCAACCGTGCCGCTGACGGGCTTTGGCTACTCGCTGGCGAAGGGTGTGGAGCGCGCCGTGGCGGAAAAAGGGCTTTTGGGCGCACTGACCGGCGGGCTGAGCGCCACTTCCGGCGGCGTCACTGCCGCCGTGTGCGCAGGCGTGCTGGCCGCGCTGACCTGCAAACCGGGAGAAAAACGGTAAAACACCGGGCGGAGCATATCATCGTACTCTCTGCCCGGTGTTTTTGCATTTTGTTTTTATGGCTCCTCCAGCTGCTCTTCCTGGCGCAGAAGGGCGACGCGCAGGCGCAGCTGCTGGAGCTTGTCTTTGCCGGTGATGTTCAGCTTGTCGTAAATGTCGCGCCGATAGGAGTAGACCGTGCTCTTCTGGTACTTCAGGTGGTCGGCGGATTCCTGCGGGGAGAGACCGTCCACCATGTCGTCGATGATAAGGCGCTGCTTATCGCTGAGCTTGCGGTATTCCAGAAGGAACATCTCATAGTCCGCCGGGTCGAGCTCGCCGCGCCGCCGCGTGGCCAGCTGCTTTGCGTCCGCCTGGGCGACCTCCAGCTGGCTCTGCGTTTCGGCAAACTGGCTTTGCAGCGTCTCCTTTTCGCCCTCGAGCGAGATGACGAGCGCCCGGTGCGTCTCTTCGCGGGTGGTGATGACTTCGCTGAGCGGATTGAAATCGTCAAAGGACATCTGCGCCTTGTCCGGCGTCGCCGCCTGCAGCCGCTTCATGTCCTCATAGACCGGCTTGAGGTAGCGGCGGGTAAAGTAGGCGCAGCAGGCCACGGCGAAAAACAGCAGCAGGAAGGCGAACAGCGCCGTCTGCACCACGCCGCCAAGCACCGTGCGGTCGTAGTCCTCCTTGGGGATGAGCACCGCCAGTGTGTGGCTGCCGCCCTTGGTAAAGCTCACCTGCTCGAGCTTGCCCACAAAATCGTAGCCGCCGCCGGAGAAATGGATCAGCCCGCCTCTCATCTCCCGGATGGAAAGCGTCTCGCCGGGAAGCGTGCAGGAGCCGTCCTTCGTATACGTCACCAGCCCCATATCCACATTCAGCGCATCGCCGCTGCCGCTCGTCAGGATACAGGCGAGACGGCTGAGGTCAGACGGCTGCTCAAAGTGGGAGCAGAAATATGTCTGATTCACCGCAAAGCCGCAGAGGCCATACACCGTGCCGTCCTTTGCGGCCATGGGGATGGTCAGCAGAATGGCCTTCTCCGAGGTGCCGGGGAGCGTGATGAGACCGGTGATGCGGCAAGCGTCCCAGGCGGAGTCGCTGACCGCAGCGATGCATGCTTCGTAGCTGGGAAACTGCGCCGTGCGGAACTCCTGCTGCCACTTTCGGTGGGGCATGATGCCGTGCGCCTTGCTCACGCCGGGCATTCCGCGAAACAGCAGCAGCTCGTTGCTCGTACGCTCGGCGTTGTTTTTTTGAATGTACAGGCCGCTGCGAACGTCCTCGTCGCTGTCTGTGCGCATGGCGGCATCCAGAATGACAAAAGCGCCGGAACAGCGGGTCTGACGGATATACTGGCAGAGGGGATCGAGCATGGCATCCTCGATGGCGGTGAGCGTGTCAAGATCACCGGTGAGGGCATTAAACGCTACGTTGCCTTCGGCAAGGCAGCCCTCCAGAATATCCGTCATATCCTCGGCAAGGTGGACGGCGGAGGTGCCGACGTTCTGCCACAGGGAGCGCATATCATCCTGAAAAAAGTCCATCTGCGTGTGCAGCGTGTGCTCCAGCTCCGTGCCGGGACTGCTCAGCCGACCGACAGAAAACAGGCCTATGCACACCGCCGCGATCAGGACGGCTGCCAGCGCCGCCATATACCAGCTCAGCTTGTGGCGCATGGAGCGCCGCGCGGCTTTGAAATGCTGCGTGTATTTCATCGGAGGCTGCGGAAGAAGTCCCAGGTCTCTTCCGCCAGAGCCTCCACATCCTCGCCAGCGGCGGCACGCGCGGGCAGCTCCTTCTGCATCTGACGCAAACCGTCGTAGAGGGTGTAAATGCTGTCATAATAGCCCGCAAAGTTGGGCTCGGACACGGGCGTGTACGTCTCCTGCGCGTCCTTCAGCGCAGCGTACAGCGCCGCATAGCTCTCTTCGGGGAACTCGTAGGTTTTAAGGTCGATGCCCTCGAACGCGCCCACGCGCACGGGCATATAGCCGGTGTCGGCCACGAACTTCAAATTGCGCTCGGCCTCGGTGAGCCAGTCCACAAACAGCGCGGCAGCCTCCGCCTTCTGGTCCGTGGTCTTGTACGCAGCGATGCCCACGCCCGCCTGCGTCATCAGCGGCTCGCTGCCGGGGGTCTGGGGCATGGGCAGAGCATGGAGATTCATCGGCTCGCTCGTGCCGTCGGCATAGGAGACTGTATCATTATAATATAGAATTGCCGCACAGGAACCAAGGCCGCACAGCGCGTCGCCGGTCATCACCTGCGTGTTGGAGTAGAGGTCGGCGACCTGCACATGCCCCTGCGCCAGAGCGCGGGCAAACTGCATCCAGCTCTCCTTGAAGATGGGATTGCTGAAATCGTACCAGCCGTCCTCGGTGT
>CAYPLM010000146.1:0-4273 GCA_964411575.1 uncultured Oscillibacter sp.
GAATTTATGTCAGACGGCGCAAAACCGGAGGTTGTTTTTTTCGTTCAGATGTGGTACGATATATTGTCAGAGATCACAGCGCCGCAGCGGCGGCGCGGGAAGAGGATTGCATGAGCGAATTACAGCAGACGACTCCCCAGTCCGACGTGGAGGAAAAGAAGCCGCGCGTTCGCGGCAGCGCCCTGTATGAGGCGGCCACCTCGCTGGTCACGGCGGTGCTGGCCGTGACGCTGGCGTTTACGTTTCTGGTGCAGCTTTCCGCTGTGGACGGGCACTCCATGCTGCAAACCTTACAGCACGGCGATTGCATTCTGGTGCTGCGCGCGCCGTTTTGTGGCGCGTACGAGCGCGGCGACATCGTGGTGGCGCGCAAGGAAAGCTTTATGGAAGAGCGCATCGTCAAGCGTGTGATCGCCACCGGCGGACAGACCGTGGACATCGACTACGACCGCGGGATCGTGTACGTTGACGGCGTAGCCCTGGAGGAGGACTATATCAACGACCTCACCTACACCGACAAGGGTCTTGCGCTCCCCGTCACACTGGGGGAGAACGAGGTGTTTCTCATGGGCGACAACCGCAACAACAGCACCGACAGCCGCAGCCCCAGCCTCGGCCCCGTGGATGAGCGATACCTTGTGGGCAAGGCCATGCTGCTGCTGCTCCCCGGCGAGGATTATTATACCGGGAAGCGGGACTATTCCCGTATCGGCCTTATGACCGACCGATAAGAAGGAGGACACGACCATGCAGCTTGAAAGCCTGAGCTGGTTCCCCGGACATATGACAAAAACGCGGCGCATGATCGCCTCCGAGATCGGCAATATGGACGCCGTGTGCGAGATTGTTGACGCGCGCATTCCGATGAGCAGCCGCAACCCTGATGTGGATGAGCTGACAGCGGGAAAGCCCCGCCTGATCGTGCTCAACCGTGTGGATCAGGCCGATCCTGCCGCCACCAAACGCTGGGCGGCATATTTCCGTGCGCGCGGCTTTGCCGTCATCGAGGTCGACGCCAAAAGCGGCGCGGGTGTCAAGCAGTTTGCCCCCGCCGTGCGTGCACTGCTGCACGACAAGCTCGCTGCCTACGAAGCCAAGGGGCAGGTGGGGCGTGTGCTGCGCGTGATGGTGCTGGGCATCCCAAACGTGGGAAAATCCACGTTTATCAACAAGGTCTCCGGCCGCAAGACCGCGCAGGCTGCCGACCGTCCGGGCGTCACGCGCACCAAACAGTGGGTTCCCGTGGACAAAACGCTCGAGCTGATGGACACGCCCGGCATCCTCTGGCCGAAGTTTGAGGATGCACAGGTGGGCGTGCTTCTGGCCTACACCGGCGCCATCCGTGACGATGTGCTCGACCGAGAGGAGCTTGCCATGCGCCTGATGGGGCTGCTGGCTGCGCAGTACCCCGCCTCGCTCGCGCGCTATAAGCTCACACCCCGGAGTGAGGACGACGGCTGGACGCTTTTGCAGGCGGCGGCACGCAAGCGCGGCTTCCTCATTTCCGGCGGCGAGGTGGACACCGAGCGCATGTCCTGCATCCTGCTCGACGAGTTTCGCGGCGGCAAGCTCGGCCGCTTTACGCTCGAGCTGCCGGAGGAGGAGTGAGCGATGGTCACGCTTGCACTTGAAAACGAGGCGCGCGCGGCGGGTTTTTGCGCCGTGTGCGGCGTGGACGAGGCTGGGGCAGGGCCGCTGATGGGGCCGGTGTACGCTGCGGCGGTGATATTGCCGGAGGACTGCGTCATCGACGGCCTGAACGACTCGAAAAAGCTGAGCGAAAAAAAGCGCGCGGCGCTGTACGACGTGATCTGCCGGACGGCGCTTGCCTACGCTGTGGCCAGTGTGGACGCGGGCGAGATCGATGAGCTCGACATCCTCAACGCCCGCATGAAGGCCATGCAGCTGGCTATCGACGCGCTGGAGACGTCTGCGGACTTCGCCCTTGTCGACGGAAATCGCGACCACGGCTCGCGCTGTGCGCTCGTTACGCCGCACCGTCTGGTCATCGGCGGCGACGGCGTGAGCATGAGCATCGCTGCGGCGAGCGTGCTCGCCAAGGTCAGCCGCGACCGCTATGTCACCGACGTGCTGGACAAGCAGTACCCGCAGTACCAGTTTGCAAAGCATAAGGGCTACGCCACAAAGCTGCACCACCAGCTGCTCGACCTCTACGGCCCCTCGCCCGTGCACCGCAGGAGCTTTCTGAAAAAGTGGGAGGCGCGCCATGGGCAGAGCTGAGGGTACATGGGGCGAGGCCATGGTGGCAAACTGGCTGCGTCAGCGCGGCTTTCGTCTGCTCTCGGCGGGCTATCACTGCCGCTACGGTGAGGTGGATCTGATCGCCGAGGAGGGGAATATGCTGTGCTTTGTCGAGGTAAAAACGCGCTCGAACTATGACACCGTGCTCCCGCGCGAGTATGTCACGCACGCCAAGCAGCGCCGCCTGCGCGCTACGGCACAGTGGTATCTGGCCACGCACGACATGGCCGACCGCCCCGCTCGCTTCGACGTGGCTGAGGTGTACACCGACGCGCAGTGTTCGCCGCAAAACACCCGGCTGCACTACATCCGCAACGCATTCTGAGCATCTCGACACAGAAGGAGGGAAGGTATGGCGCTATATGTGATCGGAGATCTGCATCTGTCCCTCTCGGGGGATAAGCCGATGGACGTGTTTGGCCCTGCATGGGAGAACCATGTGGAGCGTCTGCGCGATTCCTTCTCGGCGCTGCACGAGGACGATGTGATCGTTCTCGCCGGGGACACCTCGTGGGGCATGTCGCTTGTACAGGCGCTGCCAGACTTTGCGTTTCTCGAATCGCTGCCGGGAAAAAAGCTGCTGCTCAAAGGCAACCATGACTACTGGTGGGGCACGGCGGCGAAGATGAAGGCGTTTTTTGCCGCAAACGGCCTGCAAAAGCTTGACATCCTGCACAACAACTGCGCCTTCTACGGCGACTACGCCCTCTGCGGCACACGCGGCTGGTTTTACGAGGAGGATGCCGGGCCGCACACCGAAAAAATGCTCAAGCGCGAAACGCTGCGCCTCACGGCCTCGTTTGCTGCGGCGGGAGAGCGCAAAAAGCTCTGCTTTCTGCACTATCCGCCCATTTATCACGGCTACCTGTGCCCCGAGCTTCTCAACGTGATCGACCTGTGGGCGCCGGAGCAATGCTACTATGGGCATCTGCACGGCCCCACGCATCGCCGCGCCTTTTCGGGGAGGCGCGCGGGCACAGAGTATGCCCTGATCTCCGCCGACTATCTCGGCTTTGTTCCGCAGAAGATCTGCGAGTGAGCCGTTTTCCAATTCTATTGCAACACCGCGTGCGCTGCGCACGCTTAGGGAGGCATTATGCGCATCAAAAAACTCATTCTCTTAGTCCTCACCGTCATACTGGCCGTTTTGGTCATACATCTGATAAAGAACCGCCAGAGCACGCCTGACCGGCCGGAGAAGCCTGTTCCGGGCGAGCAGATTGAGCCGAGCGAAAGCGGGGATGACCCGGTGCAGCCGGTCGTCAGCCGCTACACGGCCTCGCGTGGCGTGGTCACGGCGCTGGAGGCGGGCGGCGTCACCTTCACCTTTGCGGATGGACGCGAGAGCGTCACCTTTGCCGACGTTTCTGCGGATGACTGGTATCTTGACGCGCTGAATTTCGTGGCCTCCAACGGGCTGATGTCCGGCATCAGCGAGGAGGACGGCACAGTGGAGTTCCGCGCCGACTACGGTATCACCCGCGCGCAGTTTGCGGCGCTGCTGCTGCACTTTTCTGCGGCCGAGGTTTCTGCCTCTGCTGCGGAGCTGCCCGATGTCGAGGCGGGCAGCTGGTATCATGACGGCGCGGTGTGGGCGGTCGAAAACGGTCTGCTGACGGCGCAGGAGGACGGAAGCTTCCAGCCTGATGGCTTTGTCAGCTGTGAGGAGGTCATCGCCGCGCTCTTCTGCCTCGCCGGTGAGCCGCAGGTGGAGGACCCTCTGCCCGAGGAATATCCATATGGCGCAAAGGTCTCTGACGCCGCATTGCCTGCCGTGGTGTGGGCGTGGAACGTCGGTCTTATCGCCGAAGACAGCTGCGTCTGGTATCCCACGCAGGCGGCGTCTCGTGGACAGCTCGCCCTGATTCTCATGCGCTACGACGCGTTGGTGGGGATCACAGAAGAATGATATGCGCATAGTAACCAGACAGGGTGCCGAAGTGCACCCTGTTTTATTGTGCAGCACCACCAAACCTCGAAAAAAGGGAAAAAAAGGCTTGCAAAAGGGAAG
>CAYPLM010000147.1:0-4244 GCA_964411575.1 uncultured Oscillibacter sp.
GCGCGTTTTGAAAATTTTTTCTGCGGTTTATCATCAATTCGCGGTTTTTGATGATGACAGCACCCGCGATTTATGCTAAAAAACAGGCAGGTAAACTCGGAGAAACTCTCCGAGCCGCTCAGTGAACAGAAGATCGTAAAGGGGACGTCCCCTTTCAGGTGGAGCTATGCTCCACCTGAAAGACCTCTCGCTGCCGTGAAAAAACGACGAGCGGTCATCCTCTTTCCGTACTTTTCATTGTAGCAAACCTGATTACTTTTTTCAACAAAAAATCATGGAAAGGGGGAAGTAGTTGATGGAGCAGGGAAAGAAAACCGCAAGCTATAAAGTCACGGCGGATTCCGGCGGCTATGTGTTTCGCTTTTTCTGCGACAGCTCAGGCGAGCTTGGCTGTGTGACGGTGCCCATCCAGGCGGACACGGAGGACGCAGCGCTGGACATTGCGTGGGAAACCGAGGGCAAACGGCACTTCAACCACTGCGACAAATGTCACCGGTATGTATCCTCCGCCATGTTCAACCTGACAGCCGGGCAATGCGTGGACTGCGCCCCGTGGGAGGACGCCTACCCCAACTTCTGCCACCGCTGCGGCGTGCGCCTGAAAGAACCCGAGGCGCCCTTCTGTCCCGTCTGCGGCGCGCGGCTGCTCAACACCGGACAGGCGGAGGAGGTGACGTCCGAATGACACTCACCACAAAGCGCGCCCTGCGGCAGGTGCAGCTGATGGAATACGGCTTCGGGCCGGATGTCATGCGCCTGACCAAGGTCTGTCCCTGCTGCGGAAAGGGCAACCCGTCAAGCCACAGCACCTGCGGCGACTGCGGCGCGGCGCTCGGCAGCGAGACGCTGCTCGATCTCTACCGCTCCCGGCACCCGAGCTGTCCCCGCTGCGGCGGGACCGTGACGCGCACGGCGCTCTACTGCCCCGACTGCGGCGCACGGCTGAGGGGCGGAAAGGCGGCGGTGTAATGTTCTGGAAACGACGGGAAGAACCCTCTCCCCTGCCGAAGGTGGCTGTCTGCTACGCCGACTCCGCCGTAACACGCAGGGCGGCGGACTGGCTGGCGCAGCTGAACCTGTGTGAGCCCCTCGCCATCCTTGCCGACACGCCCAAAGACACCCTCTGGCTCTGCCAGCGGGAAGAACCGTCGCTTCTGGTGCTGGAGGCCATGCCGGACGCGATGGAACGGCTGGACGACCCCAGCCGGGACATCACCGGGTGCTGCGAGCTATCCGCCCGTGTCAAGGAGCAGCTGCCCGCCTGCCGGGTGTGCCTGGTCTGCGACGCTCGATTTCACGATTATGAACCCACGCTTGAAAAGGCGGTGGAGACAGGGCTCATCGACGGCTACCGCATCGGGCGGCTTGCCCGTCTGCACATAGAGACCTGGCTCGCCGCGCCCCCAATGCAAACAGCAACCAGCGGGCAAGACCCGCAGAAGGAGGAACTATGATGAAGAAACGACTGCTGAGCATCCTGCTCTGCCTTGTGATGACGGTGACGCTGCTGCCTACCGCAGCCATGGCGGCGGGGCGCTTTACCGACGTGAAGGAAACGGACTGGTTCTACGCGGACGTGGAATACGCCGTGCAGCTCGGTCTGGTCAACGGCACGTCCACCACCACCTACTCTCCCAACGACAACCTCACCTACAGCTCGGCGATCAAGCTGGCCGCCTGCATGCACAAAAAGGTCACACAGGGCAACACCGATTTCACCGTCGGCACCCCGTGGTATCAGGTCTACGTGGACTACGCCCTTGCCAACGGCATCATCTCCGCCAGCAAAACATATGACTTGGATGCCTACGCCACGCGCGCCGGCTACATGGAGATCTTCGCCAAGGCCATCCCCGACACGGGGCTCAAGCGCGGCTACAAGGCGCTCACCGCCATCAACCGCGTGGACGACGGCACCATCCCCGACGTGCCCGCCAGCCATCCGCAGGCCAGCGCCATCTACAAGCTCTACCGCGCGGGTATCCTGCAGGGCAGCGATACTGTGACGCACCGCTGCAACCCCGACGACTACATCCAGCGCAGCGCGGTGGCCTCCATCCTCGTCCGCATGATGAATCCCGACGCGCGCGTCAAGTTTGAGATGATCGGCGACGGCGGCATGAGCGTGACGCAGCAGCCCGCCGACGTGGACTATCTTTCTGCCGGCGGCAAGGCCGTGTTCTCCACCGCCGTCACCGGCGGCAAGGGGCCTTACACCTACAAGTGGTATGAGTCCTACGACGACGGCGCCAACTGGACTGCCATCGTCAACGACGCCCAGTACAGCGGCGTGCTCACCAAGAAGCTGACCGTCAAGCTCGGCCCGTCGGATGCTTACACCGGCACGCTCTATCGCTGCCAGATCTCTGACGCGGCGGGGCACCAGGTCTTCACCCGCAGCGCCCGCGTGATCGTGGACAACTCCCCGCTGACCGTGGTGGAGCACCCTGCGGACGTGACTGCCGAAAGCGGCGAGGAGGTCTACTTCAACGCCTTCGCCGTCGGCGGCAAGGCGCCTCTCTCCTACCAGTGGCAGCGCAGAGCCTCGGACAGCGACTGGCAGGACTTCCCCATCCGCAACTCCGGCTATGAGACCTCCAAGACCAACTCGCTCGAGCTGGTTCTCAGCGACATCGACTTTGCCGCAGGCTACACCTACCGCTGCAAGATCACCGACGCTGCCGGAACCACCGTTTATACCAACGCCGCCGGTCTGAACCGACGCAACAGCAAGCTGACCGTGACGAAGCAGCCGCAGGATGTGACCTGCGAGGAGTACGACACGGTGACCTTCACCGTGGCTGTTTCCGGCGGTAAGGCTCCCTACACCTATCAGTGGGAGACTCGCAACGACGAAAAGCCCAACTGGTATTCGGCCAGCTCGCTCGTCAATGTAACCCGGTACAACACGCCGACGCTGGAAGTCCGGATCGACAGGCTGGACTTTATCTTCAACTACCAGTACCGCTGCAAGATCACTGATGCTGCCGGCAGCGTGGTGTATTCCAACCCCGCTTCCGCCGCTGATGCCAACCCCTCTGCCCTGACGATCACCCAGCAGCCGCAGAACGTGACCGGCAAGGTGGGCGACTGGGTCAGCTACTCTGTGGTCGTTTCCGGCGGCAAGGCTCCCTACACCTATCAGTGGCAGAACTGCACGGACGATACGCCCTGGGACAATGTGGTCAACGGCCTCTACCTGAAGGGTGCCACCACCGCGACGCTGGAGACGCAGATCCTCGCCGAGGACTTTGCCTACAACTACCAGTACCGCTGCAAGATCACCGATGCCAGCGGCAAAGTGGTGTACTCCAAGGTTGTCTATCCCATCGAAGAGGCAGGCCCCCTGACGATCACCCAGCAGCCCGAGGATGCAAAGGGCACGGTGGGCGATCAGGCCAGCTTTTTCGTGACCGTCAGCGGCGGCAAGGCTCCCTACACCTATGAGTGGCAGTACTGCTGGGTGGGCGGCTCCTGGACCTATGTGGAAAACAGCGAGCTTGTCGGCGGCGCGACCACCAGCCGGCTCGACATCGTGATCACGAACGACGTGATCGACTCTCTCTATCAGTACCGTTGCTGGGTCCGCGACGCAGACAACAACTTCCTCTGCTCCGACCCCGTCATCGTCATTGAAGACACCTCTCCGCGCATCGTCAGCCAGCCGGTCAGCGGCTCCGCAGCCGCCGGTGAAAAGGTGACGTTTACGATGGAGGTCAGCGGCGGGAAGTCCCCCTGCTCCTACCAGTGGCAGTACTCCACCGACGGCGGCAGCACCTGGTTGAGCGTCGCCAACAGCACCAAGTACAGCGGTGTCCAGACCTCTACGCTCTCCGTCAAGATCGACAGCTCGGATGTGGCATCCAAAAACATGCTCTACCGCTGCCGCTTCACCGACTCGGCGCACCACACCCTCTACTCCAACAGTGTGACCGCCACCTATCGGCGTCCTACTGTGGCAAACTGACCCAACCAGGCGACCCGCGCCTGTGACAGCGCGCTCCGGGCGCGGGATCACGAAGAAAGGAGACCGACCCATGAAGAACCTGAAAAAGCTGACCATCCTGCACTCCAACGACATGCACGGTGATTTCCTCTCCGAGCAGATCGACGAAAAGCTCGTGGGCGGTGTGTCCCTGCTCTCGGGCTATGTGAGCAAGGTGCGCAGCGAGGAGAAGAACGTGCTCTACGCCATCGCGGGCGATATGTTCCGCGGCTCCGTCATCGACTCGGAGTACAAGGGC
>CAYPLM010000148.1:0-4232 GCA_964411575.1 uncultured Oscillibacter sp.
ATCTTCAGCTGCACGCCCTTGAGGTCACTGATCTTTTCAGCGTGCTGCTGGATCTTCATTTCCATCAGCTTGGACTTGAGCATCTGCATGGCGTAGTCGCGGTTCTGGAACTGGCTGCGCTGCGTCTGGCAGGCGGTGACGATGCCGGTGGGCTTGTGGATCAGGCGCACGGCGGAGCTGGTCTTGTTGACGTGCTGGCCGCCCGCGCCGCTGGAGCGGTACACCTGCATTTCGATGTCCTCAGGGCGGATCTCCACCTCGATGTCCTCAGGCAGCTCGGGCATGACCTCGAGCGCGGAAAAGCTGGTTTGCCGCCGGGCGTTCGCGTCGAACGGCGACACGCGCACGAGGCGGTGCACACCGTTTTCGCCCTTGAGATAGCCGTAGGCATTTTCGCCCTTGACCATCACCGTGGCGCTTTTGATGCCAGCCTCTTCACCGTCGAGATAGTCCATCACCTCGAAGGTAAAGCCGTGCTTGTTGGCCCACTGCATGTACATGCGGTAGAGCATGCCCGTCCAGTCCTGCGCCTCGGTGCCGCCCGCACCGGCGTGGAAGGTCAAAATGGCGTTGCACGCGTCGTACTCGCCGGAAAGCAGCGTCGTCAGGCGCGCCTCCTCCAGCTTCTTTTCCAGCGCGTCGTAGCCCTCTTCCAGCTCGGGCAGCAGACTTTCGTCGTCCATTTCGCTTCCCATCTCCACCAGCGCCAGCAGGTCGTCGCGTCCGGCGACGAGCTTTTCATAGTGGTTGATGCGGCTTTCCAGCTGCTTCATGCGCATCTGGTTTTTCTGCGCTCGCTCCATGTCGTTCCAGTAGCCCTCTTCGTGCGCCTCCGCTTCAAGCCGCGCTGCCTCGCCGCGTGCGGACTCGATATCCAGCGCCTTGAAAAGATGCTCAAGCGTGGGGCCCAGCGCAAGCAGCTTCTGCTTGTAGCTGTCATATTCGATCACTGCCATGGTCGTTCTCCTATCATCACACCCCTGCGGGGCGGGTTTTGCGTCAACTGAACAATTATAGCACGGTGGAACGTACAGTGCAAGCGAAATCAGACGTTTTTTGCCACTTTGTTTCATTTTGTCAAAAAACCGGCTTGAGGCCGCTTTTTTGATAGAAGCGCCCGCTCACGGCGCTTTTGGCGCAATGAGCGGGCATCAGATCACAGACTGTAGATCTCGGAGAACTTCTTTTCCAGATAATCGGTGTAGCAGGTGGGGTCGAATTTGCCACAGACGGACTCGAACAGCGGCGTGGGGTCGAGCATCGCGCCGTGGCGCCAGACACGCTCTTCAAACCAGCGGTTGATCTCGCGCAGGTCGCCGCTGCGGATGATGGCGTCCACGTCCAGCGTCTTTTGCATCTCGCGCAGGTACTGCGGGCCGTAGGCCGAGCCGATGGCGTAGGAGGGGAAGTAGCCAATGCCGCCGCCGGCCCAGTGCGAGTCCTGCAGCACGCCGTGCGTGTCGTCGGGTACGTCGATGCCCAGATACTCCTTGTACAGCGCGTTCCACGCTGCGGGCAGCTCCTTTGCCGTCAGCTCGCCGGAAAACATCTTCTTTTCCAGCTCGTAGCGCACCATGATGTGCAGGCAGTAGGTCAGCTCATCGGCCTCCGTGCGGATGAGCGAGGGCTGGGAGCGGTTGATCATGCGGTAGAGTGCGTCCTCGCTGATGCCGTCGAGCTGGGCGGGGGCGTTTTCGCACAGCCAGGGGTAGAGCACCGAGCAGAACGCACGGCTGCGCCCGACGATGTTTTCGTAGAAGCGCGACTGGCTTTCGTGGATGCCCATCGACGCGCCGCCGCCGAGGCTGGTGAAGGCGAACTCGTCGCCGGTGTGCAGCTCGTAGAGCGCGTGGCCGCCCTCGTGCACCACGGAGAAGAGCGAGTAGGTGAAGGCATTTTCGTAGTAGTGCGTGGTGATGCGCACGTCGTACTTGGAAAAGTCGTTGGTGAAGGGGTGCTCGGTCTCGCCGAGAATGCAGCGGTTTTTGTCAAGCCCCATCACGTCCATCACAAACGAGGAGAGGCGGCGCTGTGTTTCAAGCGGGAAGGGGTGGTAGAGCGGCGCGTCGTCCACGCGGTCGGCGTGCTCATTCACGCGGCGGATGAGCGGCACCAGACGCTCGCGCAGGGCGGCGAAAAACGCGTCGCAGCGTTCGACGGTCAGCCCGCGCTCGTAAAGGTCAAGCTGCGTCTCATAGGGATCCCTGTCGGGTTCCATGTACAGCGCGATGCGGCGGGTGGTGTCAAAAATGCGCTGGAGATAGGGCTCAAACGAGGCAAAATCGTTTTTCCCCTTCGCCTCGTGCCATACGTCGTCGGCCTCGGAGACAAGCTGCTGGTAGGCAACGTACTCGTCCTTGGGGATGCGGCGGGTGCGGTCATAGTCGCGGTAGAGCTCGGTGACCTTGCGGCGGGTGACGGCGTCCAGCTCGTCCTTCGCGGCGGCGAGCGTTTCAAGCATCTTCACCGTTTCGTCGGCGGTGGAAAGCTCATAGCTCATGCGCGACAGCTCGCCAAGCGACACGGCGCGCACGCGTGCGGAGTCCTTCGGCGCGAGGGTGACAGCATCGTGGTAGATCAGCCCCGACGCGTGCGAGAGGGCAAAGCTGGCCTTTTCGTAGGCTTCCAGCTTTTTCAGCGCTTCGGATACGGTCATAGAGGGTTCCTCCTTATGTAAAATGTTCTTCTTCGAACAGCGTCCACGGAAAAGCCGCGGGCGGCGGCGCGGAAAAGCGCAGCGTCTCGCCGCTGCGCGGGTGGCGGAAGGCGAGGCTTGCGCTCCACAGCGCGACGGTGCAGCCGGAGACACGGCTGCCGTACTTCCCGTCGCCGAGCAGTGGGCGCTGCCGCGCGGCCAGCTGACAGCGGATCTGGTGAAAGCGCCCGGTGTGCAGCTGCACGCGCAAAAGCGCGGCGCTGCCCGTTTCCAGCGGTGCGGCGGCAAGCATACGGTAGGAGAGCACCGCCTCCTTCACGCCGCGCCGCTGCGCTTTGACCACATAGGCGCGCGCTTTGACGCTGTCGCGGTAGAGCCAGTCACGCAGCTCGCCCTCAGGCGGCTCGGGCACGCCGGCGCATACGGCGAGGTATTCCTTTTGCAGCGTGCGCTGCTGCGCCTCAAGCGAGAGCGCGGCGGCGCTTTTGGCCGTGCGGGCGTACACCATCACGCCGCCGACCACGCGGTCGAGCCGGTGGACACAGAAAAAGTCCTTCGCCCGACCGCCCAGCGTCTGGGCAAGCAGCGCCGGAAGCTCGCGCTCACACTCCGCCCCCACGGGCTTGACGCACACGGCAACCGCCGTGTCATGATAGAGAATGCGCATCAGTAGCGCACCACGGGCGTGCTGCCGTCGTCCGTCCCCTTTTCGATGGAGACGATCTCGGCGGGATAGCTGGTGGCGTCGTTGACGTGCACGGTGACCGTCTCGCCCGCGCGGTGTCCCAGAATAGCCCTGCCAATGGGAGATTCCTTGCTCACAAGCCCCTTGAGCGCGTCGCAGCGCACGGTGGTGACGACCTGCACCACCTTCTCCCGCCCCATCAGGCGAAGTGTCACGCGGTCGTAGAGCCCCACCTCGTCGGATGTGGACTTGTCCTCGTACAGCCGGGCGGAGGCGATCATGCGCTCTAAGTAGCGGATGCGGCTTTTGTTGCGGTTTTGCTCCTGCTTGGCGGCCTTGTATTCGTAGTTTTCGCTCAGATCACCGAACGCGCGCGTGCGCTTGACCTCCTCAATCAGCTCGGGCATGAGCTTGAGGCGGCGGTAATCCAGCTCCTCGCGCAGCTTTTTCAGGTCCTGCGCGGTCAGCTCGTCGTTCATCTGTGCGCCTCCTTACAGCTTTGTCACCACGGGGATGACCATGGGGCTGCGCTTGGTGGTCTTGAACAGGTAGCCGCTCACGGCATTTTTGATGGCGCTGCGCAGCTCGCCGGTGTCGCGGCCGCGCCGGCTGGAGCGCACGCTCTCGGCGGCGGCCATGGAGAGGTTGGCAAGCTCCTGCAAAAGCTCCTCAGACTCCTTGACGTAGATAAAGCCGCGCGTGATGATCTCGGGCTGCGCCAGAAGCTCGCCGTTCTGCGCCGAAATGGGCACCACGACCACCACCATGCCGTCCTCGGCAAGGTGCTTGCGGTCGCGCAGCACCACCGCGCCCACGTCGCCCACGCCGCTGCCGTCCACGAACACCTCGCCGGCGGGAACGGCTGCGGTGAGGTGCTTGAACGAGCGTGCG
>CAYPLM010000149.1:0-4212 GCA_964411575.1 uncultured Oscillibacter sp.
AAACCGGACTGTTCGCCGTGGGCGGCGGCATGGCAACGCTCCCCTTCCTCTATAAAATGTCTGACAGCACCGGCTGGTTCACCTATGCCCAGCTGGCCGACATGATTGCCGTGTCCGAGTCCACGCCCGGCCCCATCGGCGTGAACATGGCCACCTATGTGGGCTTTATCACGCGCGGCATCCCCGGCGCGCTCACCGCCACACTGGGGCTCATTACGCCGAGCGTTCTGGTCATTTTGATCATCGCGGCCTTTTTGCAGGCGTTCCGCGACAGCAAGTATGTCAAGGGTGCGTTCTACGGCCTGCGCCCGGCTTCGGCGGCGCTCATCGCAGCGGCGGGGCTTGTGGTCGTGCGCGAGACGTTTGTGGTGTCGGGCGGCTTTTTCTGGCAGGGCGCCATTCTTGCCGTCGTGCTGCTCGCGCTCACGCGCTGGGTCAAGCCCACGAAGAACTGGCATCCCATTGTCTTTATCGCGCTTTCTGCCGTGGTGGGCGTGGTGTTCCGCTTTGCGGGCGCGTAAAAAGGGATAAAAAGCATAAAAAGCATCGGCGACCTTCGTGGTCAGCCGATGCTTTTTTTGATCGGAAAGGTTGTGGATGCCGCTTACCAGGCGTGATACGCGCGGGACTGCTCTTCCGTCATGGCAAAGTAGGTCAGCTCCGCGCCGTAGGACTGGTCACCCCAGGTGACGTCGATGTGGTACGGCGTGCCGTCAAGCGTGGCTACAGTCCAGATGTGCTCGTTGTTGAACAGGGCATAGCAGTCGATGCCCTCAAGCCGCAGCAGGAGGTTATAAAGTCCCGTGTAGCCGTCGCACACGGCGCGCCCGGTGGTCAGCGCACCGTAGGCCGTGTGGCTGAGGGATTCGACGTCGGTGCCGTAGTGGTCGTACACGCAGCTGCCGCACACCCACAGGTAGTACGCCCTGGCGCGCTCGTACTGGCTCATGTCCATCGTCAGCGTCCCGGTTGCCCACAGCGTGTCGTGCACGGCGATGGCCTGACGCATGGTTTCCTCGCGGCAGCGGGCAAACTCCGCCTCGTCGGCGAGCGCGCCGGAGGAGAACGTGGCTACCACCGTGCCGTCGGAGTACGCCCGGCAGGAAACGCCGTCATACATCTGCTCGCAGTATTTCTTCACGCCGCGCACCAGCGCGTCGCTGAGCGCCTGAAGGCTCGCCGTGTTGAGCGCGGTGGGGTAGTGCAGGGTAAGGGAGCTTTCCTCGCGGGAGAGCATGTCGCGCACCAGCGCGTCGATGGCCAGTGCGTCTGCCGGGGCGGGCGCGGCGCTCACCGAGACCGGAGCCTCCACCAGCGCGCCGTAGCTATGCGCTGCGGCGGCGGGATAGAGCACCCAGTCGAGCGTGAGACGCAGCGACTCGTCGAGCATGCGCGTGAGCAGCGCAGCCACTTCGGCGCGCGTCACGCTCTGCGCGGGACAGAAGCTTCCGCGTGCGTCCGTGCCGTTGAGCAGCCCCTGCCGGTACATTTGCAGGATCTGGGGCTGATAGAGCGTGTATTCCGTCACGTCGGTGATGTAGTCGCCGGCGGCATAAGCGTCGGTGACAAGGTCGGCGTTCGGCTCGTTCAGCGTGCCCTCGGGTAGGGCGGCGGACAGCAGCCCCGCCATTTCCGCGCGGTTGGCCACGGCCTCGGGGCGCGTGAGCAGCGCGGGGTCAACCGTCGTGTTTTCGCTCAGGAAGGCGAGGTACGGCGCATACCACTTCTCACCCGCTGCGGCGGGGGCAATGCTCATGCCGTGGTGTGCGGCGCGCACGCGGGCGGTAAAGGCGGCCAGCTCGCCCAGCGTCACCTCGGCGGCGGGGGCGTAGCCGTTGTCGCGCCCCTCGGTCAGGCCGTACTCATAGAGCGCGGTGACATAGGGCGCGTACCATGCCTGCGCGCTCACGTCGGCAAAGCGACCGTCGTAGCGGCGCACGCGCGTGAACGCCGCCGCAGCCGGCGTCGTCAGGCTCAGCAGCAGCGCGAGCGAGAGCAGCAGGGATACAGGCTTTTTCATGGCAGGCTCCCTTCGTCAGGGGACGAGGATGTTCGTCTCGTCCATGGTGATGGGCGTGGTGTAGGGGTTGAGCGCCTCGTTGATCAGCTCGAGCGTTGCGTCGCGGTCGAGCACATAGACGGATTCTCTGCGATAATAGCCCGTGCCGTCGCCGGGCAGGGTGTGAAAATGGAGGTTGTCCATGCCGATGTCCAGCGCCTGCGTGCCCAGCCAGATGAGGTTGCTGACGGTGAGGTCGGTTTTGACGTAGGTGTTGAAGATCTCCACAAACGCGGGGATCTTGTCCACATTGCCCACGTCCAGAAGCTTCTTCGCCACGGCCTTGAGGAACTTCTGCTGCGTGCCGATGCGGCCGATGTCCTCGGTGCCGTAGCCCGTGCCGTCGTTGTTGTGGCGGAAGCGCACGACCTCCATGGCCTGCTGGCCGGTCAGGTGCTGCATGCCCTTGCTGTAGTGGATGTGAAGATCCTGCACGGGATCGTCGTAATCCATGTTGATCGGTACGTCAAATTCCACGCCGCCGATCTCATCGACCAGACGGATAAAGCCCTTGAGGTTCACCTTTACATAAAAGTCCACCGGTACACCCAGAAGGCTGCTCACCTCGCTTTGCAGCAGCTCGATGCCGCCCTTGGCGTAGGCGAAGTTGAGCTTGTTGCTGTACCAGGTGTGGTTGAGCAGTGTGTCGCGCGGGAGGCTGACCAGGTCGATGCGCTTGCCCGTGGCATCAAAGCGCATGAGGATGTTGGTGTCGCTGCCGCCGTTGCCGTCGTCGACGCCGGAGACGAGGATGTTGTAGCAGAACTCTCTGCGCTCGCGGGCGGGGGGCTCGTCGGCGTGGGCATCGGCGGGCGTGGTGGTCTGCACGGCGTCGCTCTGCTCACCCTGCGAGAGTGACGGTCGTGCCGCTGTCGGGCGCGGGCTCAGGTGCGCGAACGACGCATTGGATAGCAGCCACGGCCACCGTGGATAAAAACAGCACGCACAGCAGCGTGACGACCAGCCGCTCGGAGCGGGCGAGGGAGGAATGCTTCTTGCTCATGAAATGGCCTTTCTTTCTTCGGTCAAAGGATTCTAAAAACATATTATACACCAAACGCCCGGCACGCACAAGGGCAAAAACTTCCGCCGTGCCCCGCGCCGCGCGCAGAGACTTCAGCCAATTTGACGAAGCGGCGGAAAAAAAGTTCCCCTGCGGCGGAGGAATGTGCAGCGCCTTATGGGCCGGGCGCGCTTTACTATGCTCCCTTATATTTCCGCCGGGTAGCGATGCCGCCGCGAATGTGGCGCTGCGCCTTGTTGACCTCGAGCACCTGCTTGACCTGCAAGTACAGCAGACGGTCCACCTGCGGCAGACGATCCTGCAGATCCTTGTGCACGGTGGACTTGCTCACGCCGAAGCGTTTGGCGGCGGCGCGCACGGTGGCGCGGTTTTCTATGATGTAGGTGGCCAGCTCACAGGCGCGCTGCTCGATGTTGCCCTTCAAATCAGCTCACTCTCCCTCCGATGTTGCTCATTTGTATGCGGCGGAAGAGAGAAAAATGAGTCTTATGTGCGCAGCAGCCGTTCCCGCGCGCGGTAATCGGGCAGGACGCTCTCCACCAGCGCGTAAAAGTCCGCGCCGTGTCCCCGGCAGCGCAGATGCGCCAGCTCGTGCACCACCACATAGTCGATCGCCTCGTCGGGGTACTGCATCAGGTAGAGGGAAAAGCACACGCGCCCCTTGCTCGAGCAGCTGCCAAAGCGCGTTTTGGCGGCAGTGATGGAGATGCCCGAGGGTGTGAGCCCCATCACCGCGCCCCAGTGCGCCACGCGTCCGGGAAGCTCGCGCTTCGCCCGCTCGCGCAGCGCCTCAAGCTGCTGCGGCGTGGGCGCAGGGTGCGCCGCAGCATGGGCAGTCTGCCGGGAGAGCGCCTTTTGCAGCCACGCCTCGTGCCCGGCAACAAACGCGTCGATCTGCGCGCGCGGACAGCGCTGCGGCGCGCGCACGAGCACTGTGCCGTCGCGCCTGACCTCCAGCGACAGCGTCCGGCGCGCGGAGCGGATGAGCGTGTAATCCAAGCGATTCTCTCCTTTCGGTGTTCCCTGCAAAGGATGGAAAAAGAGGCTGCTGCAGAACGCTGCAACAGCCCCTCAGACAGAGAATATTTACGCCAGAGCGGCGGTGATGATGGCCATGGAGTAGACCTCC
>CAYPLM010000150.1:0-4210 GCA_964411575.1 uncultured Oscillibacter sp.
GGACAAGGCTTACGCCGTGCAGGCCGGCCGCGAGGTGCGCGTGATGGTCAAGCCCGAGCAGGTCAGCGAGGACGACATGGTCATCCTCGCCCGTGAGCTCGCCAAGCGCATCGAGAACGAGCTGGAATACCCCGGCCAGATCAAGGTGCACGTCCTGCGCGAGACCAAGGTCATCGAATACGCCAAATAAAATCAACGGCACGCCTTTCTGCAACGAAGGCGTGCCGTTTGACATTCTGCGGAAAACTTCTTATAATAGAGAAAACCACAAGGAGGCTTTGACCATGCTTTATCATATTCTTGCCGTGGGCGACGTGGTGGGCGAGGACGGGCTGCGCCACCTTGCGCGCACGTTGCGCCCGCTGAAAAAGCTCAAGGACATTCATTTCACCGTGGTCAACGGCGAAAACGTGCAGATGACCGGCCTCAACCCCGAGGATGCCGACGCGATCTTTGCCGCCGGGGCAGACGTGATCACCCTCGGGAACCACACCTTTGGAAAAACGCACATCTGCGACTATCTGGACGAAAACCCCTATATCCTCCGCCCGGCCAACTTCGGCGGGCGCGCGCCGGGGCGCGGCTGCGGCGTGTTCGATTGTGGCAGCGTGCGCATCCGCGTGATAAATCTCATTGGTCGTCAGGGTATGAACAACAACGCCGGCAACCCGTTTTTCGCGGCGGACAAGCTGCTTGCCGGCGAACCGGCGGACTTCACGCTGTTCGATTTCCACGCCGAGGCCACCAGCGAAAAACTGGCGTTGGCCTACTACCTCGACGGCCGCGTGAGCGCCCTGTGGGGCACGCACACTCATGTGCCCACGGCGGACGAGGAGGTGTTCCCCAAGGGCATGGGGTATCTTTCCGACCTGGGCATGACGGGCGCGGTGCGCAGCGTGCTGGGCATCCGGCCGGAGCAGTCGGTGGAGAACTTTCTGGGCGGGCTGCCGGGGCGGTACCGCAGCGCCGGCGGCGCGTGCAAGCTGCAAGGCGCGATCTTTACGCTGGACAGTGCCACAGGGCTTTGCACCGCTGTGGAGCGCGTGGACGTGCGATAGGAGGGGAACATATGCCAAAGCTGATCCATGCCGCAGATTTTCATCTGGACAGCCCCTTTGCTGCGCTCACGCCCGAGCTTGCCCGGCAGCGCCGCCGCGAATGCCGCGCGCTGCCCGAGCGCCTCGCCGCGCTGGCGCGGGAGGAGAGGGCTGAGCTCGTGCTCCTCTCCGGCGATCTGTTTGACGGCATGCAGGTCTACCGTGAGACGATCGAGCAATTGATCGACGCGCTTTCCGCCATCCCTGCCCGCGTGTTCATTGCGCCCGGAAACCACGACTTTTTCTCTGCCCGTTCGCCCTATGCCACGCTCTCCTGGCCGGAAAATGTGCACATTTTCCGCTCAGGCACCGTGGAGCGCGTGGTGCTCGACGAGCTTGAGACGGTGGTCTACGGCGCGGCGTTCACCGCGCCCGCGCAGGAGCGCTCGCTGCTCGACGGCTTCTCTGCCGACGCGCGCGACGGCGCATATGCGCGCGTGATGGTGCTCCATGGCGACCTGAGCGGTACGCAGCCGCGCTACAACCCGCTCGACCGCGCGCAGATCGCCGCGTCGGGGCTGGACTATCTGGCGCTGGGGCACACGCACGCCTTTTCCGGCGTGCAGCACGAGAGTGACACGTTTTTCGCCTACCCCGGCTGTCCCGAGGGGCGCGGCTTTGACGAGACGGGCGACAAGGGCGTGCTGTGCGGCACGGTGACGCGCGGAGACACCGCGCTGCGCTTTGTGCCCCTTGCCAAACGGCGCTGCCGCCTCCTCTCTGCTGACGTGACCAACACCTCGCCCGAGGCGGCGCTGGACGCTGCCCTGTCACCCAACACGGCGGATGATCTGTGCCGCGTGCTTCTCACCGGGGAGACGGACGAGCGCGGCGTTGACCTTGCCTCCCTGCGCGAGCGCTTTGCCGCGCGCTGCTTCTATCTGGAGCTGCGCGACGAGACGAGCCTGCGGTGCGACGTGTGGGCGCGTGCAGAGGAGGATTCGCTGCGCGGGCTGTTCCTGCGCGACTTGCGCGAGCAGCTGGCGCAAACGGACAACGAGGCGCAGAAGGCGCGCATCACCCAGGCCGCGCGCTTCGGCCTTGCTGCGCTGGACGGGCGCGACTGGTAAAGGCATGCGCGCCCCCCTTTGCGCATAAAGCTATCGTGCGGATACTTGCACGCGGAGGGGGAAGAGGCGATGCAGCAGGAGCTTGCGGTGATGTACGACGGGCGGCGCGTTGGCGCGCTGACGCTGCGCGGCGAGGGGCTGTATGTCCTTGCGCAGAGCGCGTGCAGCCTGCCCGACGGCGCGCTCTACCGCCTGTCGCTTTGCGGCGCACAGGGCGGTGTCCCGCTGGGCGTTCTGGAGCCGCAGCAGGGCGTGTATTCGCTGCGCTGTCGTTTGCCGCGCGCAAGGCTGAATGCACTGGGCACGCTGACGCAGGGGAAAGCCGAGTGCAGCTTTTTTCTCGACGGTGCGGCGCGCTGGGAGCGCGTGACGCAGCCCTTTTTCACCGACACGCAGCTTCAGGCGGCGCTGAGCGCCTGCCCCGGCGCGCGCTGGCGGGGCGGAGATGTGCGCGAACTGGCGCTGCCCTACGACGCATGCGCGCCTTTCCCGCTGGTGCAGTGCTTCTGCTTTGCCCGTGTGGGCGAGCTGGACGGCAGGCCAACGGTTTTTTACCGCTTTGATGCGCAGGAACTCCCGGTTTTTTGAAATTTCCTCTACCCATTGGACACAAGATGTGGTATAATTCCTTATCTATCTCTACAGAAAGAGGGTGCCGGTATGAAATGTCCCTATTGCGGCTACAAGGAAAGCAAGGTCGTTGACTCCCGCCCCGCCGAGGAGGGCAGCAGCATCCGCCGCCGCCGCGAGTGTCTGTCCTGCGAGCGGCGCTTCACCACCTATGAAACGGTGGAAAGCCTGCCGCTGGTGGTCATCAAAAAGGACGGTAGCCGCCAGAGCTTTGACCGAGACAAGGTGCTCCACGGCATGATTCGCGCCTGCGAAAAGCGCCCTGTGCCCTATGCGCAGCTCGAGCACATCGCCGACGAGGTGGAGCTGGCGCTGCAAAATTCGCTTGAGCGCGAGGTGTCCACCGAAAAGATCGGCCAGCTCGTGATGGATCGTCTGCGCGGCGTGGACGAGGTGGCCTATGTGCGCTTTGCGTCCGTGTACCGCCAGTTCAAGGACATCGACACGTTTATGGCGGAGCTGAACAAGCTGCTTGCCGACAAGGACTGAGCGCTACAGGATATTTTCAAGCGACAGCCGCTCCCGCTCACGCAGCAGCGTAAGCTGCGCGGAAAGCGCGGCGAGGTCGTCGCGCAGCTCGCTTTGTTCCTGTGCGCACAGGTGTGTGCGTGCCGCAGACAGCAGCGCCTGCGTTTCGTCCAGCGTGTCGTGTACGCTCACGATGCGCAGCCAAATCTGCCGCTGCGACCAGTCGGCGCACGTCTGCGCCAGCGCGTCCGCCGCGTCCTCCCAGCGCTCTTCTTGCGCGGCGGCGGACACGGCTTGCAGTTGTGCGTTCCAGCGCTGCACGCTGTGCTCCACGCACGCCGCGTTCCAAAGTGCCGCGCTCCAAAGCCCCAGCAGCACGCAGCATGGCAAAAGCCAGTGTCTCAAGTGCGTCCCTCCCTTCGGATGCACAGCACGCGCCCCTGCCCGTCCACCGACAGCAGCAGCACCTCCCGTGCGCTCGCAAAGCCGCGCGCGTGCAGCTGCCGCGTGAGCCACTGCTCGTTCAGGCCGCATTCGCGCAGCGCGCCGTGCAGCACGCGCCCGTCGTTGATGAGCACGGTGGGCAGCGTTACGTCATCCGGCACATGCAAGCCGAGATTCTTGGGCGTGGCAGGCTGCTCGGCAGGGTAGAGCAGCACCGAAAGTTGCCCGTTGGTCTCCAGCACGGCGTATTTCACTGCGGCGAGGTCGGTAACGCCCTGCGCGCGCAACTCTTCGATCAGCTCGTCCACGGTGAAGCGGTTGCGCCGCATTTCCCACTGCTGCAAAACGCCCTCGCGCACCAGCACGGCTTCGCGCCCGCACACCAGCCGCCGCAGCCGCAGTGAGCGCATGCACAAAAACGACAGTAGCATCGAAAGCGCCAGCAGCGTCACGATGGGAATGACGCCGCTGAGCAGCGGGATGCCGAAGTCCTGCATCGGC
>CAYPLM010000151.1:0-4190 GCA_964411575.1 uncultured Oscillibacter sp.
ACACCGACTACATCCGCGTCACGCCCGACGGCATGGGCACCTGGCTGGCCGTGTTCGACAACACCGGTGACGTGGCGGCGGCCATCTCCAAGCGCCCCGACCTTCGCCCCATCCTCGACATTCTTGACGAGCACGGCGACGAGATCTTCTCGCAGGCGGACAGCATTTCCCTGGAGATCGACACGGACAAGGAGATCGTCAAAAAGGTCTTTGCCCTTGCCGAAAAGCACAATAAGCGCGTGTTCGCCGTGGTGTCCAACATGAGCATCGCCGTGGAGCGGCGCGACTTTTTCCGTTCGACGTACTGCTTTGTGTGCAACCAGCAGGAGGCGGGCATTCTTTTCTCCGAGGACTACGAGGACAAAACGCCCGAGGAGATGATGGACATCCTCGCCGCGCGCATCGCCGCCGGGCAGATCCCGCGCATGGTGGTTACCATGGGCGCGCAGGGCGCGGTGTACGCCACCTGCGAAGGGGAGAAGGGCTATTGCCCCGCGCAGAAGGTCAGCGTAAAGGACACCACCGGCGCGGGCGACGCGTTTTTCGCCGGTGTGACTATCGGCCTGACTTACGGCAAGAGCATGCAGGAGTCCTGTGGCATCGGCACGCGTCTGGCCGCCTCCGTGATCTGCACGTCTGAGAACGTCTGTCCGCGCTTCCTGCCCAGCGAGTTCGGCATCGACACCAGCGGCTTCGGCCACGAGCAGCTTTCGCTGGCGCTGTAAGCGCACAGAAACGCCGGCCGCCAAAATCCGAACAGAACAGCAACACGCCCTGCAAGCCGTTACCTTGCAGGGCGTGTTTTTGTTATTCTATTTCTAATAGAGACAGGAACAGCGCCGCATGCTCATACAGGGGCTGCGGCGCGTCGGTGCGGTACAAAAGCACCGTTTCGCCCCGCGCAAGGATGAGGTACTGCACGCCCCGCGCACTGAGATAGTACGCCGTGTCCGTCCCCTCGAGCGCAAGCGCCTGCGCCGGTGCGCCGAGGTCGAGCATGGGGTACTCCGCCGCCAGCTCGCGCGCAAGCGGCCGGGCAAGAGCGGGGATGCGCAGCCTGAGGAGTTTGAGATGCGTGGTTTTGATGCTCTCGAGCAGCCGCCGCCCACCGTCGCGGCGGGGACGGTGGAGGAACACATAGTCTCCCTCCGATGCCTCGATGTGCGTGCGCAGCAGCAGCGAGGACGCGCTTTCGCAGCTGCGCTGGGGCGAATACGCGCCGCCAAGCTGTTCGGCGGCGACAAACGACACGTCGATGCCGCTGCGGTAGTCACTGCGAAACAGGCACACTTCCAGCACCAGCAGCAGGAGCATCACCGCCACCGCGCTGTAGCTGAGCACTCTGCGCAGCGTGCCGCTGCCCAGCTCCTCCAGCTCGCGCCCCTCGCTGAGCGCGCGGTGCAGCCGCAGGCGGGGCGGCAGGTCGGCCAGCCCCAGATACAGCGAGGCGAACGCGCCCACCACGGTGGAAAGGGCGTCGATGAGGCTGCTTTTCCCCGTGACGAGCCCGTACAGCCACAGCGGCTGCCGCACGGTGTACATGAGGTAGCCCGCCAGAAACGCCGCCAGCAGCAAAAGCGCCAGCACATCCAACACGATGCTGCGCCGCAGCCGCCGCAGACACCATGCGCTGCGCTCCATCGCCTGCGGCGCGGGACGGTGCGCCGTCTCGCCGCGCGAGCGCCACACATGGAACGACCTGCCATACGCGCCGCACACATATTCCCAGCCCTGCGCCTCCCGCCGCCGCAGCAGCGCGTCGGACGGCTCGCCCTTTTCCTCCGCGCCCTCCAGATAGAAGCAGCAGCGCTGCCCCACGGCTTCGTAGGAAAATTCGAGCCAGGCCGTCAGGCGGCGCCCCTTGGCGGCCTGCGCGGCAAGGTAGTGCTCGTAGGCGGGCAGATCATATTCACAAACGGGCTTTTTGGCATTCTGTGCCACAAAAATCCCTCCCTTTTTCGAGACAGTATACCGCCTTTGCCAGAAAATTTCCAGCAACCTGCGGTTTGCATCCGCAAAAAAACGGCGCAACTTGAAGTTGCGCCGGGAGCCTGTCAAAAAAGCGTCATTGCGAAGTAAGTGACCGATGTCACTGGTGTGGCAATCCGTTCTTTTCCGCGCGTTTCCGAACCAATCCAGTGTGGGAATCCGTGCCCCCGCTCCGGAATGATTCTTAGACTGCTTTTTTTACAGAATGCCCAAGTGCTCGAGCAGGATCTTAAGCCCGATGAGGATCAAAATCGCGCCGCCGGCCAGCTCGGCACGGGATTTGTAACGCGCGCCGAAGAGGTTGCCGACCCACACGCCCACAAGCGAGAGGACAAACGTCGTGCAGCCGATGAGCGTCACGGCGGGCAGAATGTTCACGCCCAGAAACGCGAACGACACGCCCACCGCCAGCGCGTCGATGCTGGTGGCCACGGCCAGCGTGACAAGCTCGCGCAGACTGATGTCGCCGTTGCCCCTGGCCGTTTCGTCGGTCTGCTCGCGGCTCTCTTTGATCATGTTTGCACCGATGAGGGCAAGCAGGATGAAGGCGATCCAGTGGTCATAGCGCTCGATGGATGCGGCGAAACGGCTGCCAAGCAGGTAGCCCGCAAGCGGCATCAGCGCCTGAAAGCCGCCGAAAAACACGCCCAGCAGCAGCGCGCTGCGGCGGTTGACGCGCGTCATGCCCAGCCCCTTGCACACCGACACGGCAAACGCGTCCATCGAAAGCCCCACGGCGATGAGGAACAGCTCAAAAAAACTCATACTCTTTCTCTCCCGCAAAATAAAATTCAGGCGCGCGTGCACCTGAACATAAAAAATGACCGGGGGCACGGCAAAGCCAGCCCTCAAGTCTCGATGATTAAGACAAGCCAGATCGGATGACCAGCATGTTGACTTGCCGCGCAGCGCGCCTCTACTCCCTCAAGGTTGTCCACGTATTATACTACAAAATGGATGGCAAGTCAAGCTTTTTCGTTGCGCGCGGGCGCGGCGTGTGGTACAATGGGCGCACAACGGACAGTACGAACAGAAAGCGAGGCGGGCAGCATGGAACACATGTCGGCTCTCACATCTGCGCAGCGCACGCAGCTGCGCGAAAAAAAGCTCTATCTTCTGGACATGGACGGCACACTGTATCTCGACGAGCAGCTTTTTCCCGGCGCGGCGGAATTTCTGTGCGCCATCCGCGAAAACGGCGGACGCTACCTCTTTTTGACGAACAACTCGTCTAAGGGCGGCGAGGACTATGTGGCGAAAATGCAGCGTCTGGGCGTTCCCTGCGCGCGGGAGGACTTCCTGACCTCAGTGGACGCGCTGTGCGCCGACCTGCACGCGCGCGGGATGGAGAAAAAGCTTCTCTATGTGTTCGGTACGCGGTCGCTGTGCGCGCAGCTGCGTGCGGCGGGCTTTTCGCTCACGGACGACCGCGACGCGGACGTAGACGCGCTGGTGATCGGCTTCGACACGGAGCTGACGTTTCGCAAGATCGAGGACGCGTGTATTCTGCTCAGACGGGGCGTGGACTTTATTGCCACCAATCCCGATTGGGTGTGCCCCACCTGGTACGGCTATGTGCCCGACTGCGGCAGCGTGTGCGAGATGCTGCGCCGCGCCACGGGGCGCTCACCGCGCGTGATTGGTAAGCCGCAGCCTGACATGGCGCTGCTTGCCATGGAGCAGTGCGGCGTGCGCGCGGAGGACTGCGTGCTCATCGGCGACCGGCTGTACACCGACATCGCCTGCGGCGTGCACGCCGGGGTGGACACGGTGCTCGTGCTCTCCGGCGAGGCCACGCGGGATGATCTGGCCGCAAGTGAGGTGCAGCCTGCGTTTGTGCTCGAAAGCGTAGCCGACTACGGCGCGCTGCTGCGGCAGGAACCGTAAGGCGCTGCACATACAGAAATGGGCTGCTGCGGGAAAACCTTGCAGCCCAAAGAGCGCGCCCAAAAAGCGTCATTGCGAAGTAAGTGACCGAAGTCGCGGGTGTGGCAATCCGTCCTTTTCCCTATGCTTCCGAATTCTTCCGGCGTGGGGAGTACGGATTCCCACGCCAGTGTGCGCACTGGCTCGGAATGACGGAGCTTTTTTGACATGCTGAAATGGGCTGCTGCGAGAAAACCTTGCAGCAGCCCATTTTTGAATTGTCCGGAGGTCTCAGGCCGTGTAATACTGCGCCTGCGCGTGCCACAGCTCGTGGT
>CAYPLM010000152.1:0-4189 GCA_964411575.1 uncultured Oscillibacter sp.
ATTCAGGAGGTCGAGGACGAGATCGACATCGAAGACCTCATCGAGGAGGAGCAGTGCGTCTTTACCCTTACGCAAAACGGCTATATCAAGCGCACGCCCGTCAGCGAGTACGCCGCGCAGGGCAAGGGCGGACAGGGCCGCAAGGGCATCACCACCCGCGAGGAGGACACTGTGGCGGACGTGTTCACCGCGTCGACACATGACGACCTGCTGTTTTTCACCGACACGGGCAAGGTGTACCGCAAGAAGGGCTATCAAATCCCCGAAAGCGGCAAGGCTGCGCGCGGCACCAATATCATCAACATCATCCAGATCGAATCCGGCGAGCGCGTGCAGACTATGCTGCACTTCCGTGAAAAGAGCATGGAGGATATCTTCCTCTTCATGGTCACGCGCAACGGCACGGTGAAACGCCTGCCGGTAGAGACGCTGAAAAACCTGCGCAACAACGGCATCCGCGCGCTCAATCTGGACGAGGGCGACGAGCTGGTGGCCGTGCGCGAGACGGATGGTGCGCAGCGCATCCTCATCGCCACGCACGACGGTATGGCCGTGGTGTTCGACGAGAACGACGTGCGCCCCATGGGTCGCACGGCCACGGGTGTGCGCGGCATCCGCCTGCGCGAGGGCGACTATGTGGTCGGCGCGTCGATCGCCGAGGAGGGCAAGCAGGTGCTCTCCATCACCGAAAACGGCTTTGGCAAGCGCACGAGCGTGGACGAATACCGCATCACCAACCGCGGCGGGCTTGGCATCAAGAACTATATGGTTACAGAGAAAACCGGCGGCGTGGTCGGCGTGAAGGTGGTGGACGGCAGCGAGGATCTGCTGCTCGTCACACGCGCGGGCATTTTGATCCGCACGCCGGTGGAGCACATCCGCTCTGCCGGGCGTGCCACGCAGGGCGTGATTGTCATGCGCTTCCGTGAGGAGGGCGACCGCGTGATCTCCATGGCGCTCACCGAGCACGAGGAGGTTTCCCCCAGTCCTGTGGAAAACTCCGGCGAAACTGCGGCCGAATAAGAAAAAATGCCACGCAACTTCAGGTTGCGCGGCATTTTTCCCACATGCAACCTGAGGTTGGTGGAGATCGGCGGTAATATTCCGTAAGATAGGCGTAAGAGATAATAAAAAGGGAGCGGTTTCATGAACGAAAACGAGCAGGGAGGCAGAAAACAGTGAGAAGAAGGATCACGCGCAAGCCATCGAAGGCTGTGGCACGCATTAGCGGGATCATTTGTATCGGAATGGCGCTTTTTGTGCTGGTGGTTGTACCGTGGGAGAATCTCGCATTTGTGATTTTTAAGCTGCTGTGGTGCGCGGCGGCGTTTGCCATGGGCGTGCATAACCTGCGCGCGGCCGATGGCAAAGCCGAAATGGGCAGCTATGAGATCATCGAGGAGGACGATACGCACGCTTCCCGCAGCCGAGAGAACAGGTTGAAGGAGCTTAGAAACCTTTACGACCGTCAGCTGATCACCGAAGAGGAATATGAAAAGAAGCGAAAGGAAATTCTGGACGAGCTGTAAGGAGGAAAAAGATGAGCTTGATCAGGTATTTTAGCATCCTGGCATCTGTACTGATGCTGGCGGTTGTCACGGCGGTGGTGGGCTGGGTGCTGGTGAAAACAATGAAAAGCAGCACATACCATCCGAAAAAGAAGAGCGGCGCCGACCGCTGGACACAGGCGAGACGGCAGCAGGAGGACGGAGAGCACATCCACAGTGCAGGTGTGGACACCTGCAAGGCGCGGCTGGAAAACGTGCGCCACCTCTACGAGGCGGGGATTCTGGACGAGGATGAGTACCGCCAGCGCGTGACGCGTATCAAAGCAAAGCACGAGGGATAATTTCTGTCTGTGAGAAACAGAAAGCATCGCTATCCCTGCAATGCCGGTCTGAGCAAGCGACCATAAAGGCTGCGGCGCGAATTTACAGTTTATTCATATGGATTTCAAATTCTCGCCATGTTTGCAAGGTATCTTACTTTTTACAGAGGGGTTCTCCTCCCCGATGTGATTTTCTCCCTCCTAAAAATACACAACACACAACCAAAAGCCCCGGCCGAGAAGGTCGGGGCTTTTGGTATCTGTGCTTAGTCGTAGAACTTTGTTTCGTCCTTGAGCGCCATGGGCAGACCGTTGTGGTAGACGGGGATGGTTTCGAATTTGAAGCGGCTGACGGCGTGCTTGCGGTCGATCTTTGCCTTGACCTCGGGGTCGACGATGCCATAGCGCACATACTGGTTGACGGCGTGGTAAGTAAAGCCGAGGTTATCCTCGTCGGTGAGCCCGGTAAGACCGTCGCTCGGCGGCTTGATGAGGAAGCGCTCGGGAAGCCCCAGCTCAGCGCCCAGGGCGATGACCTCCTCCGTGGTGTACATGCCCAGCGGGGAGAACGCGCCCGCGCTGTCGCCGTAGATGGTGCAGTAGCCCACCCAGTCCTCACTGAGGTTGGAGGTGTTGAGCACGATGCCGCTGTCCACACTCTGTGCGATGGCATACAGCGTGGCCATGCGGATGCGGGAGGGCAGATTCACGCGCGTCTGGCGGCTGGCATCGATGCCAACGCGTTCCATTTCGCTGAGAATGCCGCTGGTGCCGCCGTGAATGTTGAAGGTGTAGCTCTTGATGCCGAGAAATTCGACAAGGCCGTTGGAGTAGTCGATGTCGGGCTGCACACCGTCGGGCATGAGCACGCCGAGCACGTTTTCGCGCCCGTAAGCGGCCACACACAGCGCCGCTACGACGCTGGAATCTTTTCCGCCGGAAATGCCGATCACGGCAGTTTTGCCGTGACAGGCGGCCATGCGCTCGCGCATCCAGGCGAGAAGGCCGTCAAGCTGCTGTTTTGCGTTAAATTCCATAAAAACATCACGCTCCTTTTGTCGCGATTGTAGCACATGCAGGCAGATTTGGCAAGGCTCAATTCGTCAAAAGTACCAGCTCTTCGGGCGAGAGGGAAGGGTGCAGCGCGGCGCTCACGCCCAGCCCCACAATGCGCGCAAGCGCGCTGACCTGCGCGTCGATGCTGCGCGGTGTGACCATCAGCGCGCGCGATGCCCCGGCGAGCGTGCCGCGTGGCGGCAGCGGCGCACCAGACTCCTCCAGCACGTCCAGCGCCAGGGTGGCAGCATCCACCACCGTGGGCACGCCCACCGCCACCACCGGCACACCCAGCGTCTCCTGCGTGAGCGCGCCGCGATGGTTGCCTACGCCGCTGCCGGGGATGATGCCCGTGTCGGAAAGCTGCACCGTGGTGCACACGCGCCCCAGCCGCTGCGAGGCCAGAGCGTCGATGGCAATCACCAGCTCGGCGCGTACCGCGCGTACCGCACCGTGCGCTTGCTCGGACGCCTCCAACCCCGTGCTGCCCAGAACGCCCGGCGTGAGCACGCTCACCGCCGCCAGCGACGGAAGCTGCGCGGCAAGATGCCGCGTGACCAGAATGTGCGCCGCCGCGCGCGGCCCCAGCGCGTCGGGCGTCATGGCTACGCTGCCAAGGCACACCACCAGCACGCGCGCTGCGCTCCGCCGCAGCGGCGGCAGCGTGCGCAGCTCAGCCGCCACGGCGCGCGCCGCCCGCGCCTCCCCGTTTTCCATCGTCTCCCGCCCGCGCAGGTCGAGCGTAAGGTAAACGCCGCGCGGCTTGCCAAGAAGCCGGGATGCTTCCTCTGTGCGCACCTGCACGCGCGTCACGCCGAAGCCCTCACGCCGGTGCTCGCTTTGCTCCGTGCCCGGCAGCGTCTGCGCGCCGGACGTCTGACGCCAGAGCTCGTGCGCCTCTAACGCAAGATCGGTGTACCTCGTGTCCATATGTGCGACTCCTCCACAAAATATGGGTGTTTTGCGGTAGTTTGTCCACAATATTTTGCAGTATACAAATTTTCAAAAAAATCTTGAAAAAAAGCTTGCAATTTGAAGTTTTTTTTGCTAAAATACCATTCTGCACGGTGGTTTTTTAAATGCCCACCGAAATTACCGTTTGGAGGAGGTGTTTGGTTTGCCGAATATTAAGTCTGCCAAGAAGCGCGTCCAGCTTGCTGAGGTGCGCAACGCCCGTAACAAGGCCGACAAGTCCGAACTGAAGACCGCACTCAAGAAGTTCGAGGCGGCTGCCGCCGAAGGCAATCGCACCGAGGCCGAGGGTGCTTACAAGGTCGCAGTGAAGACCGTTGACAAGGCTGTTGT
>CAYPLM010000153.1:0-4155 GCA_964411575.1 uncultured Oscillibacter sp.
CCGCAATTTTGTAATCTTAAATGCCTGTGCTGATTCTCACAGATGCTTCTTCGATTTCCATTCTTGGGTCAGATTTGGCTTCCTTTGCTTGCATAATTTTGAACACTTTTGAATAAAACCGTCCTATTCGCTCGTTGCGTTCAGGAACGAAAAACAAAGCATTTTGGGGCCATTTAACCAGCCTGTTTGAGGTGGGAAAAGTGGTGGAAATTGAAAGCGAAGCCGCAAACCGTTGCGGCGCAAGGGTTTTGGGAGCAGGAGCGCAAGAAGTACGGTCTGAAGGCCGCCCGCCGCGCACCTCAGTTCTCCAAGCGCTGATTTTACTGCAAAAAGCTCGAAATCCCCGGAATCACAATGGTTCCGGGGATTTTTCCTTTTGACTGTTCTGATTTGTTTGGGTTCTACAATAAATGTTGGGTTCAGGCAATGAGTCTGGTCCCAACGTTTATTATAGAACCTCAATTTTTTTCGCCTGAATTGTCAGGTAGCACAACAATAAGCATTGACTTTTGAGAGAACTGTGCTATGATGAGACCGAGCGGAGAACACGGGAAAGCGGTTTGCTTTGACAGAAGCCGCCTGCGGGCGGTCTTTCAAAACACCGTCAATTAGATACATCTAACCGCCTTTAAAAGAAGAGCACACGATGGAAAACAGGAAACCGGATTACAGGAATTGGGTGCCGAAAATGCTGGTCGTCAGCATGGCGACGGCAACGGTGGTATCGATTGCGGCACTGATCGCCTTTGGCGTTTGCGGACTTTGGACAACAAAAACATGGCGGATCATCCTGAGCATTTTGCTTGCCTTCGCTGCCGTGGGCTGCGGCAGCGGTGCTTTGACCATTGCCTGCGCAAAACGCAATCCGCAGGGGCGCATGGCGGGCGTTGACTGCTGGGGCAAGGATTACGCAGAATTTAGCCTGCCTCGTTGTCAGAAGAATGCCGAAGCGGAAGGTGTCGGTAACACGGAGTTTCAAAAAGGCGACGCTGCAAAACTGGCCTTTGCCGACGAGGCATTCGATGCCGTAACCAACAACTATGTCTACCACAACATCTCAGGTGTGGATAAACAGGCGCTTCTGCTGGAAACCCTGCGCACCCTGAAAAAAGACGGCACCTTCGCCATCCACGATCTCATGGGCAAAAACCGCTACGGCGATATGGAAGCCTTCTGCCAAAAGCTCCGCGATGGGCTATGCGGAGGCGCGGATGATCGACACCACGAACGGAATGTTTCTATCCAAAAAGGAAGCAAAACGCCTGATGCTGCAAGAGCCAACGCTGCTGGTGGGTAAAAAATGATGAAAGCGAAACAAGTGAAAAAGAGAGGAGAATTGACGATGAAAATTTTGGTATTTGGCGCAGGGGTTCTGGGCTGCAATCTGGCGAATGACCTGTTTCGTGCCGGAAAGGACGTCACGCTGCTGGCGCGAGGCGCATGGGGCAATGAAATTAAGGAAAACGGACTGCGCATGAAAAGTATATTTTCTCCGTGGGCGACCGTCAGCCGTGTGCCGGTGGTGACGGAACTGCGACCGGAGGATCCCTATGATGTGATTTTCGTGGTCGTGCGCTATACACAGATCGAATCGGTGCTCGACACACTAAGGGCAAGCCGTGCAAAGCACATCGTTTTCGTAGGAAACAATGTGCGCGCGGCGAAAATCGCCGCTTTTCTGCCGGAGAAACATGTGCTGTTCGCCTTTTCTCTCTCGGCGGGGCATCGGGAGACAGAGCGCGTAGTGTCCATGGATTTGAAGAAAATCACCATCGGACAGCTGCGCGGCGCAGCATCCAACAAGGCGCTGATCGATGCGGTTTTCAGCGGGACGAAAATGAGGGTGGTCTACGAGCCGAACATGGGGGACTACCTTCTCTGTCACGCGGCGTTTGTGCTTCCGGCGGCATTCGCCTGCTACAAGGCTGATGGCAATTTGAGAAAGTTCAAGGGGAACACCGCTTACTTAAACCGGCTGATCGATGCCAACCTTGAGGGCTACCGTGCCATTCGGAATGCAGGGCACGAAATACTGCCGAAAGCGGATATGAATTTTGAGAGCGCCGCCTACCGCAAGACCTGTCTGCGCTTTTTTAAGCTCATGTGCGCCACAGGCCTTGGCAAAATCTGCGCCTCCGACCACGCGATGAGTGCAGTGGACGAGATGGGAGCGCTCAACCGGGATATCAAGAAGTTTTTCGAGCATACCGGCGCGCCGTACCCCACATGGCAAGCACTGGAGCGGGAGTGCGGGCGGTATTTGGGGGAGAAATGAAGGATGCTGTTTCAAACCATTTTGCAAGGCGTAGGACTCGGTGCGCTGCTGGTGTGGGTCTGCGCCATCGGCATCCGCAAAGGCGCTGTGGGCATGGTGCATCTATACAGTGCGGAGGTTCAGGCGCGCTGCGTGTCGCTTGGGCTGGCCACGAATAAAAGCATCAGGCGAAACGCGGCTGTGATGAATCTGATAGACCGCTTTTTGATAGACGGCTTGTGGGTCGGGTACACAAAAGCGTGGATCATACCCGGTACGGAGGATCTGATGCCCTATATCACGAAAGCCGATAAGCGCAGAAAATGGCTGGCCGGTACAGTCGGCATGGCGCTGATCGCTGTCATGCTTGCAGGAATCGGGACACTGCTGCAATACAAGGAGGAAGCGGTTCCTTCCTGCGGGGTATCCGGCTGTCTCGTGGGTCTGGGAGTTTGCGGTGGACTATCGTCTGCAATAAGCGCTTAGCGTTCTCAGTGCCGTGTGCGGCGTGGTCTGCGGCATTTTGCCCTGTTTCGTGATGGCGGCGCTGCGGCGACATCCGAAAGCGCGTATGCGAAAAGCGCAGCGTTGAATCAGGCCATCGTCGGCTCCTCCAGCGGCGGCAAAATTGTCCAGAGCGGCACTCACAAAGCGCTCATACAGCAGGGCGGCCTCTACCTCCGCTTCGTGCGATCCCGCGAGCTGGCGGTTGGCTGGAAGGTGTAAAAAGGCAAAGAAGGGGCTGCTGCAATTCGTTTTGCAGCAGCCCCTTCTTAGAATTTAGTCGGCGGCGAATTTTTTGTCCACAGCGCGCAGGATGCGGCGCAGGAAGAAGGCCGACATCACCAGACTCATCACCTCGGCCATGGGGAAGGACAGCCACACGAGCTCCAGCCGTCCCGTCAGGCTCAGCAGGTACGCCGCGGGCAGCAGCACCACGATCTGCGGCAGATGGAGTTGATGAGGCTGTAGATGGGCTTGCCAAGCGCCTGGAACACGCTGCCCGAGATGATGCAGAAGCCCGCCACGGGGAAGCTTGTGGCGATGATGCGCAGCGCCACCTTGCCGATGGAGAGCATCTCCTCAGACGGGTTGAACAGCCCCAGCAGCAGCCCGGGCAGCAGCTCAAAGATCAGAAAGCCGCCGCTCATAATGCAAATGGCGATGGTCATCGTCAGGCGGATGGTTTTTTTCAGGCGGTCGGGGCGGCCTGCGCCGTAGTTGTACGCCACGATGGGCACCATGGCGTTGTTCATGCCAAAGCAGGGCATGAACACGAAGCTTTGCAGCTTGAAGTACGCGCCGAACACGGCTGTGGCCGCCTCGGTGAAGCTGATGAGGATCTTGTTCATGCCGAAGGTCATCACCGAGCCGATGGACTGCATGATGATCGACGGCACGGCCACGGCATAGATCTCGCGCACGGTGGGGCCGTGGGGGCGAATGCTGCGCAGACGCAGCTGCACCTCGTGGTTCTTCTTGCGGTTGAGCGTGAAGCCCACCGTGGCGGCCGCGCACTGGCCGATTACCGTGGCCAGTGCCGCACCGGCTACCTCCATGCGCGGGAAGCCCAGAAGGCCGAAGATCATGATGGGGTCGAGCACGATGTTGATGCATGCGCCCACGATCTGCGTGATCATGGCGTAGCTGGTCTGGCCGGTGGACTGGAGCACGCGCTCGGTGTACACCTGCATGAAAATACCGAACGAGCAGCCGATGCAGATGCGCACATAGTCACGCCCGTAGGCGACGATCTGCGCGTTTTCCGTCTGGAAGCGGAAAAACGGCTCTGCGATGGAAAAGCCGAGCACGGCAAACACTGCGGCGCTGGCGATGAAGAGGAACAGCCCCGTGTTCGCCGCGCGGTTGGCCGCCGCCTGGTTCTTTTCGCCCAGTGAGCG
>CAYPLM010000154.1:0-4141 GCA_964411575.1 uncultured Oscillibacter sp.
CATTCACAATCTCTTTGTGATGGTGGAGATAAGCGGGATCGAACCGCTGACCTCTTGAATGCCATTCAAGCGCTCTCCCAGCTGAGCTATACCCCCGTGAAACTGTTGCTCTCATTCGCAACATCAGGAGTTTACCACAGAGGTTGGATCGTGTCAAGCCTTTTTGCGGATTTTTTTGAAATTTTTTCGGCGGCGCGGATGGTATGCGCAGCGAGGACGGTGTTTGTCACGCTGCCGATGCCGCCGGGAACGGGAGTGAGCGCCGAGACGATGGGTGCAGCGGCGGCAAAGTCGACGTCACCGCAGAGCGCGCCATCCTCCCCCGTGTGGATGCCCACGTCCAGCACCACCTGCCCGGTTCGGACATGCTGCGCTGTGAGGAGCGCGCGGCAGCCTGCGGCGGCAATAAGGATGTCCGCCTCGCGGCAGAGCGCGGCAAGGTTTTGTGTGCGGCTATGACAAATGGTGACAGTAGCGTCAGCGGAGAGCAGCAGCATGGCAAGCGGGCGCCCCGCCACAAGGCTGCGCCCCACGACCACGGCGCGCTTCCCCGCTACGGGGATATTCCACGCGCGCAGCAGTGCCATGCACGCCTCGGCCGTACAGGGGGCGAAGCAGGGGTCCAGCGCGTACAGCGCGGCACGGGAGGCGGGAGTCACGCCATCCACGTCCTTTTGCGGCGCGAGGACGCAGCAGAGCGCAGCAGCGTCAAGCCCGGCGGGCAGGGGCAGCAGCGGCAGGATGCCGTGTACCGTCTCATCCTCGTTGAGCCGCTGCACGGCAGCAAGAAGCGCCTCCTGCGAGACGTGATCGGGCAGGGTGACACAGCGCACGTCCAGCCCCAGCGCCGTACAGCGCCGCTGCGCCGCACGCTCGTAGGCCAGCGCGTCGCTGCGCCCGCCCACACGCAAAATAGCAAGGCAGGGGACAACTCCCTGCGCGCGCAGCATATCCGCACTTTCGCGCACCTTTTCTGCCAGCGCGGCGGCAGCGGGTGCGCCGGTGAGCAGCTGTGGCATGTGTCTCCCCCCTTCTGTTTTTTTACAGTGTGTCCAGCACGACGGGCGTGCCAAGTTGCGCAGCGTAGCGCGCGATGCGCGCCGTGTCCTCGATATACTCCGCGCGCAGATACGCCTGCGCAAGGCTTTCGCCCACGGCCAGCACGCCGTGGTTTGCCAGCGTGCAGCCTCCGCGCTGGTGCAGCACGGGGACGGCGTTCTCCCCCACGGCCTGTGTACCGGGTGTGGCGTAGTCGGCACACAGAATGTCGCCGCCAAGGAAGATGCGCGACTCGATCAGCACCGCCGGGATACTCTTGCGCACCACGGCAAAGGCTGTAGCGTTGGGCGAGTGGGTGTGAAAGACAGCGTTTACTTCGCCGTATGCGCGGTACACCGCCGCGTGCATGCGCCACTCGCTCGACGGCTTGAGCGCGCCGGAGAGCACCGTGCCGTCAAGGCGAAGGTGCACGATGTCCTCCGCGCGCAGCACGTCATAGCGAACGGCGGTGGGCGTGATGAGCAGCTCATCCGTCCCCACGCGGCAGCTCAAATTGCCGCTCGTGCCGGTGAAAAGTCCCTCATGGAAGGCAGAAAGGCAGGTGTCCACAATCTCCTGCCGAAGCGCATCATAGTTCATACCACAAGATTGTCCTTTCCGATGCTTCCATCCGCAAAGTAACGGTGCAGATCGTAGGGCGAGAAAATGCCCCGATCCGTCACCACGCCGGAGACCAGGTGCGGCGGCGTGATGTCGAAAGCGGGATAGTAGCCCTTGACGCCCTCAGCGGCGGTGCGCACGCCCATGGCCTGAAGGGTGAAATCAGGGTCGCGCAGCTCGATGTGGATGGTGTCCACCGTGGGGTGCCCCTGATCGGGCGCGCCGGTGACGAAGTACGGGATGCCCATGTACTTGGCGACGATGGCGTTTTGAAAAGTGCCGACCTTGTTGACCACATGGCCATCGCAGCAGATGGCATCCGCCGCTGTGGTGAACACGTCTACATGCTCGCGCTGCATGACAAAGGCGGACATGTTGTCGGAGATGACGGTCACGTCGAAGCCCATGTCATGGCAGACAGTGGCCGTGAGGCGCGCGCCCTGGAAATAGGGGCGCGTTTCCGGGCAGAAGAGACGAATGGTCTTGCCCCGGCGGCGGCACTCGCGCAGCATGGTGCCCACGATCGTCTCGGCGAAGCAGTGCGTCATGACGGTTCCGTTTTCGGGGAACAGGTCTACCAAATAGCTTCCGATGGTGGCCATGCGGCCGTAGCGCACGTTGTTGAGCTCCACGGTCTTTTCCACGATGGCCTGCGGCACGTCCGCGCCCGCGTCCAGCGCGCGCTGCGCCGTGTCAAGGCAGATGTCGCACAGAAGCGCCATGCGCTTTGCGGTGGTGGGGCGGGCATTGGCGATGGTGTGCGCCGCCGCGCGCAGATAGTCCATCTGCGCGGCTGCGCGCATTTCGCGGCACTCCCACGCCGCAAGGGCCATGCCCATGGGCACGGCGGTGTACGGCCCCGCGCTCTGCGTGACCATGTCGGTGATGGCCTGTGCCACCTCCTGATGCGTGCGGCAGGTGACAAATTCCACGCGCGCCGGGTACACGCGCCGGTCGAGGATACGCACCTCGCCGCCGTCAAACCACGCGACGTTTTCGTATTGCAGCAGGAAGGCCAGGTCTTTGTCTGCTCGTTCCATTATACTCCTCCTCAGCGGTACAGCCGCTCAACGGCGCGGGCAGCATCATAAAGCACGCGCTCGCGATCAAGCGTTTTGAAGTCTCCATTTTCGTACAGAATACGCCCGTCGACCATCGTCAGGCACACGTCGCTCGCCTGTACGGAGGCGACGAGGAGCGCCGGCGTGTCGAAATTGGGATAAAGGTGGGGGCGGTCAAGGTCGACGGCGATAAGGTCGGCCTTTTTGCCCACGGCAAGCTCGCCCACATCGTCTCTCCCCTGCGCGGCGGCGCCGCCGGTCGTGGCCATATCGAGCACCTCGTCGGCGTGCACGACGGTGGGGTCGCGGTGATACCCGCAGTGCATGATGGCGGCAAGGTGCATCTCCTCGAAGAGGTTGAGGTTATTGTTGCTGGCCGCGCCGTCGGTGCCCAGCGCCATGTTGACCCCCGCGTCGAGCACCGCGCGCACGGGGGCAAAGCCGCTGCCGAGCTTCAGGTTGCTGGTGGGGTTGTGCACCACGCTCACACCGCGGCGGCGCAGGATGTCGATGTCCTCCGGCGAGACGGCCACGCAGTGCGCGGCGGAGACGGGGCTGTCCAGCGCGCCCATCGCCTCAAACCACTGCACCGGGGTGAGGCCGTGGCGGGCGATGCACTCGTCCACCTCGCGCTGCGTTTCGGACAGATGGATATGCATGCGCGCGCCGTGCTCGCGGCAGAGGGCGCTGTAGGCGCGGGCGATGTGATCCTTGCAGGTGTACTCGGCATGGATGGAGAAATCCACGCGGATACGACCGTTTTCCGCACCGTTCCAATCGCGGTAGAAGGCAAGCGACTCGGGGATCTGGGGATTATCCTCCACGCGCTGGTTCTCGTCGAAGCACTGCACGCAGCGGTTAAGGTTGGCACGCACGCCCGCCTCAGCTACAGCCTTTGCCGTCTCGCGCGGGAAGAAGTACATGTCGGAAAAACTCGTCGTGCCGCCGGCGATCAGCTCGAGCAGGGCAAGGCGGCTGGCTGCAGCCACGTCCTCGGGCGTGAGGCGGTCTTCAATGGGGAAAATGCTGTCAAAGAGCCATTCGTGCAGCGGCAGCCCGCTGCCCACACCGCGCATAAGCGTCATGGCGATGTGACTGTGGCAGTTGATCAGACCCGGCAGCAGCAGCTTGCCTGTCATGTCCTTTTCGGCATCATAGGGCGCGTCGGGGCGCGCCGCACCGAGATAGTCGATGGTATCGCCGTCGATGCCGACAAAGCCGCGCAGCGTGCGCCAGCCCGCCGCCTCGCGCAGCATGATATCGGCGTTTTTCAGCAAAAGCTTCATAGGGGCTTCCTCCCTGTTTCTGTTTTCTCTGAGTGTACCACAGCGGCGGCGGGATTGCAAGGTATGCGCGAGCGGCACTTTAAAAAAAGCAAATTTTTTTAAAATTTCTCTTGACAAATCTCGCCGCGTGTGTAT
>CAYPLM010000155.1:0-4119 GCA_964411575.1 uncultured Oscillibacter sp.
CCTTGCAAGCGTGCTCTATAACAGGACCGAGGGCGCGGTTCAGGTGCTGGCGGTGAACACGCTGGGCGTTTTGTACATCGTGGAAAACGGCGAGAACGTGCAGTCCATCGCCGACCTGCGCGGGCAGACCATCGTGGCCGCGGGCAAGGGCTCCACGCCTGAGTACGCCCTGCGCTATCTGCTCAGCGAAAACGGCATCGACCCCGACGCCGACCTCACCATCGACTGGAAGAGCGAGCACAGTGAGTGCGTGGCCGCGCTTGCCAGCGGTCAGGCCACTATCGCCCTGCTGCCCCAGCCCTTTGTCACCGTGGCGCAGGGCAAGATCGAGGGGCTGCGCATGGCGCTTGACCTGACGAGCGAGTGGGACGCGCTGGATAACGGCTCGCAGCTGCTCACCGGCGTGATCGTCGCCCGCCGTGAGGCGGTGGAGGCCAACCCCGCCGCTGTGGCTGCGTTCCTTGCCGAATATGACGAGAGCGTGGCGTGGGTTAACGCCAACACGGCGGACGCTGCTGCGCTCATCGGCAGCTACGACATCGTTGCCGCCGCCGTGGCGGAAAAGGCGCTGCCGTACTGCAACATCGTCTGCCTTACAGGAAATAACCTGAAGGATGCGCTTTCGGGCTATCTTCAGGTGCTCTATGACGCCGAAGCGTCCAGTGTGGGCGGCGCGCTGCCTGCGGACGACTTCTACTTTGGCATCGTGTGAGCGGCCGGGTAAGACAAAAAAAGCTCCGCCTCTGGGCAGTGGCCTTCTGGCTTCTGGCGTGGCAGGGGGGCAGCATGGCGCTGGCGGCGGCGTATCCGCTGGGTGCGTTGCTGCTGCCCTCGCCCTGCGCGGCGCTCATGAGGCTGGGCGCGCTGGCGGTGACGGCGGACTTCTGGCGGGCGGTGGGCACGTCGGCGGCACACATCCTCGGCGGCTTTGCGCTCGCGTGTGCGCTGGCGGTGGTGCTGGCGGCGCTTTCCGCGCGCTTTCGCCGCGTGGACGAGCTGCTTGCCCCGCTGGTGGCGGCCGTCAAAACCGTGCCGGTGGCGTCGTTCATCATCCTTGCGCTGATGTGGCTGCCCGCGCGCACGCTGCCGCTGTTCATCGCGGCGCTGATGGTGCTCCCACCGGTGTACCTCAACGTGCTGGAGGGCGTGCGGCAGACTGACCGTGCGCTTTTGGAGCTGGCACGCGTGTACCGCGTGCCGCCGCTGCGCACGCTGCGCTGCGTCTATCTGCCGCAGGTGCTGCCCTACTTTCGCTCAGCCGTCAGCACGGCGCTGGGGCTTTGCTGGAAGGCCGGCACGGCGGCGGAGGTGATCGCGCTGTCCGCAGGCTCCATCGGCGAGCAGCTTTATCAGGCGAAAATCTATTTTCAGATGTCTGATCTCTTTGCGTGGACGGCGGCCATCGTGCTGGTGTCGGCGATGTTCGAGCGGCTTTTCCTGCGCCTTCTGGATGCCGTGGCGAAGGAGGTGGGCGCATGATCCGGGCACAGGGACTTTACAAAAGCTACGGCGGCAAGCCCGTGCTGGAGGAGCTGAGCTTCACCGCCGACGTGGGGCTCACGCGTCTGACCGGCCCCTCCGGCGCGGGAAAGACCACGCTGCTGCGCCTTCTTCTGGGGCTGGAAGCGCCCGACGCGGGTACGCTGCGCGGCAACGACCTGCGCTGGGCGGCGGTGTTTCAGGAGGACAGGCTGCTTTTGGGGCTGGACGCGGAGGGCAACCTGCGCTTCGTGCTCGGCCGCGCCTACGATGCCCGCCGCGCTGCCGCGCTGCTCGATGAGCTGGGGCTTGGCACGGTGGGCAAAAAGCGCGTGCGCGACTATTCCGGCGGTATGAAGCGCCGCCTCGCGCTCGCCCGCGCGCTGCTCGCCCCCTGCGACGCGATGACGCTGGACGAGCCCTTCACCGGGCTCGACGAGGCAAACCGCGCCGCCGCGCTGCGCTGCATCCTGCGTGCGGCGGAGGAAAAGTACGTCTTTCTCGCCGCGCACGAAGCGCTCTCCCTGTCGGAGAGCTGCCGGAGCGTGTCCGTGCAAAGAGGGGACGAGATCATCTGAAAGCAAAATGCCCGGTGCGTCAGGGAGCTGAGCACCGGGCATTTTTTCAGAAAATCTGAAGACGGGACTTGACATTCTCGATATTCGAGGATATAATGGCGCCACAGAAACTCGATAATCGAGAATGGAGACGAACGTATGGCGAGGGTGAAATTTCAAACGCTGACAGAGCAGATGTTTTACACATTGCTTTGTTTGAAAGAAGAATGTTACGGCATGGATATTTTGGACAGAGTTCCTGCTATGACTAATCAGCGAGTCAATGTTGGCTCTGGCACTCTGTATACCCTGCTGGAGCAATTTTTAGAAGCGGGAATCATTCGTGAAACCAAAGTGGAGGGCAGGCGCAGAAGTTATATTCTCACAGACAAAGGCAAAGAAATGTTAGAAAAAGAATGTGCGAGATTAGCTGCGCAATTAGCCGATTATCATTTAGTTTTTGGAGAGGGGGAAACACGATGAAAAACACCAAACGCCGTATCGAACCATTATCTTTCTATAATCACAGAGGGATTAGCAACCATCTTGAAAAAATGGCTGCAAAAGGCTGGCTTCTTGAACGTATCACCAATGCAGGCTGGATTTACCGCCGTATTGAACCCACAAAAATACATTTTTCGGTCTCCTACTATCCAAAGGCTTCTGAGTTTGATCCAGAACCCACCGAAGGGCAAAAGACATTCTTTGATTTTTGCGAGCATACAGGTTGGAGGCTCGCTTGTACCTCTGCACAATTACAGATTTTTTATAACACAGCCGAAAATCCAATTCCCATAGAAACAGAGCCGGATTTGGAGGTACAGGCAATTCACGCTTCTGCAAAACGAAGTTTTATCCCGGCGTATCTCGTGTTGCTACTGATTGCCCTTATGAATGGTGCAATGTTTGTTTCTTATATCATAGCAAATCCGATTTATTTGCTATCTAGCCCCAGTCAATTATTAACAGGTTTTGCCTGTTCGCTGCTTTTCGCGTTATGTAGCGCAGAACTGGTCTGTTACTTTCGGTGGTATGTGAAAGCAAAATCTGCCGCTGAACATGGAGAATTTTTTGACACACCAAATACCTCAAAACTGCAAAAAGTAATTTTAATTATGATAGCAGTAGCATTTATCTACTGGATTGTCAACTTTGCCTTTGGCGGTGACAATCTGCGAAGATGGCTGGGTATTGTCATGTGTGTTTGTATGCCGTCCTTGATCGTCATTGTGAACGCAGTAAAGCAATTTCTGAAGCAACGAAAGGTATCAAGGAGTGTCAACCGAACACTCACCGTGTTGACCAGTTTCATCCTTGCTTTCACCTTTATGGGGCTGATTACATTCGTAACATTGTACGCTTCTTCTCATGGGCTGTTTGCTGATAAAGACGAGGAAACCTTTGAACATCATGGAATGACATGGATTATCCACCAAGATGAGCTTCCGCTGACCGTAGAGGACTTGTTAGAGGTCGATTACGATGGATATATCAAAGAGCGCAGCGGCAGCAGTTCCCTGCTTTTGGGGCAGTTTACCATGCGGCAGCACCCACGCTATGATGCAGAGAATTACGCAGATATTCCACAGCTTGATTATACAATCGTAGCCGTGCGATTGTCAGCACTGTATGATATGTGCAAAGAGCGGTTGATTTCTGAAAAGGATGATTCCGATATGGGGTGGGAATACCGCGCAGAGGATGCCGCGCCGTGGGGCGCCAACGAGGTGTACCGTCTTTATGATTTGGAATACGGGGCAAAAAACCGATATCTGCTATGCTATGATGACACGCTGGTGGAGATCAGCTTCGATTGGGAGCCGTCGGCAGAGCAGCAGAAAGCCGTCGGCGAAAAGCTGTGCGCCGTGCAGTAAAACAGAACATAACGCAGGAGGGCAGAGCGCTCTCCTGCGTCAGTATGTCAAAAAAACCTCGCAGAGTTTCGCGTCCGCAGACGCGAAATAAGTTCAATCGTTTTTTCCGGCGACATGTGCGTCGGAAAAAACTCTTCTCAGCCCGCAAACGTGCTCGCGCATCGCGCGAGTGCGCTGCGGCGGGCTGCAAGCCTTCTCAAAAAAGCGGC
>CAYPLM010000156.1:0-4116 GCA_964411575.1 uncultured Oscillibacter sp.
CCGTGACATCGTAAAAGCGGGGGATGAGGTGCACCAGCGAGCTTTTGCCGCTGCCCGTCGCGCCCACAATGGCCAGCGTTTCGCCGGGGTCGAGGCGGAAGGAGATGTGCTCGAGCACGCACTGACTGCTGCCGGGGTAGGCGAAGCTGACGTCCTGAAACTCGATGGAGCCGACGGCAGTTTCGTCCTGCGCGCCGTCGCCGTCGGTGAGCACGGCGGGGCTGTGCAGCACCTCGTTGATGCGGTCGGCCGAGGCTCTGGCACGGCTGAAGGTCTGGAAGATGTTGGCCATGAAGGTTACGCCGTGGAGGATCTGCGAGAGGTAGGTGATGGCGGCCATGGTGTTGCCGGGGGTGATGGCGCCGCCGACCTTTACCGTGTAGCCGCCCACGATCAGCACCGCCACCACGCACAGGTTCAAAACGATGTTCATGCACGGAGCCATGAAGGACAGCAGCGTCTGCACGCGCAGCGTCTCAGCGCAGAGGGCATCGTTGGCTTCGTCAAAGCGGCTCATCTCGTAGTCCTCTTTTACATACGCCTTGACCACGCGCGCACCGGCCACATTCTCCTGCATGACGTGGTTGATGTTGTCGAGCTTTTTCTGCACCACGGAAAAAAGCGGCGCGGTGCGCTTGAGGAAGAAGGCCGCGGCGAACACCACGAATGGCAGTCCGCACGCCGCCACCAGCGCAAAGCGCGGCGACTGACGGTAGAGCATGAAAATGCCGCCGAGGAACATCACGGAGTTGCGCACGAGGCCGCGTGTGACCATCATCACCATGTTCTGCACCTGCGTGACATCGTTGGTCAGGCGCGTGACCAGCGAGCCGGTGGAGAACCTGTCGGTCTGCTGGAACGAGAGGTTCATGATGCGCGCGAAGAGATCCTTGCGCAGGTCGTTGCCAAAGCCCTGCGCGGCGATGTTGGCGAACACGCCGCACATCACGCCGCAAAAGCCGCCGAGCATCACCGTGAGAATCATCTTTACGCCCACGGTGAGGATCAGCTCCACGTCGCCGCCGAGCACGCCGTTGTCCACAATGTCGGCCATCATGTCGGGCTGGATCAGATCCATCGACACCTCGCCCACCATGAAAAGCGGCGCGAGCAGGCACCAGAACCAGTATTTTTTCAGATAGCTCAGCATCAGCGCAGCTCCTCCCGGATAAAGTCGGTCAGCGTGTCCAGAGCGGCGATCAGCTCTGCCTCGCGCTCCGCGCCGAACAGGGCGGTGATGGCTTCGTCAGATGCGTACAGCCGCGCAAACAGCCGCCGCGCCGTGTCCTCGCCCTTTTGCGTGAGGAACAGGCGGAAGCTGCGCCGGTCGGAAGGGGAGGGCTCCTTGCGCAGATAGTCCTCCTCAAGCATGCTCTTGACCGCCTGGTTGACGGCAGAGGCCGTCACGCCGCAAAACTCCGCTACCGCGCGCTGGCTTTCGCCGGGGTGGTGGAAGAGGAACATGATCACCTGCCGGTAGGAATCGGGAACGCCCTCGGACAGCGCGACCGCTTTTACATGCTGATCCCATGCGCGGCGCGCTCTGGCTGCGGCGCGCATGACGGTTTTACGTTTTCTCATCAGCTGCCTCCTGAAACAATTAAGATTTAATCAAGATCTTAATTAAATTAGCACCTTTTTGCCCCTTTGTCAAGAGGAAAAAACGGCTCGCTTAGGCCGCCTTTGCGTGTAAATTTCGTAAAATCGGACGTACCCTCTTGCAATTGGGCAGGGTGGACAGGTATAATATACTGTTCGAATGTATGAGGAGGGCTCATGAAAACTCTGCTGAAAAAAGAAAATCTCTTCCTGCGCGTGATGCTGGGCTTTGCGCTGGGCGTGCTGCTGGGCTGGCTGCTGCCGGAAGTAAGCATTGCGTCGCGGTTTGTGGGCGAGCTGTATCTCAATCTGATCCGCCTGATGATCATCCCCATCGTGTTTTGCGCCGTATTCGGCGGCATCGCCAACATTCAGGACGGTGCGCTGCTGCGGCGTATCGGCGTGCGGACGGTGGCGCTGTATGTGGTGATGTTTGCCGCGTCGTCTCTTGTGTCGCTGGCCATTGCGTGGACAATCCGGCCGGGGCTGGGCACGGTGTTTGAAAACGCGCCCGTCTATGAGGGCAGTGTGGCCGCGCCGACGATCGCGGGCTTTTTCGCCAACATCGTCCCGAGCAACATTATTCAGGCGGCGGCGGACGGCGACACACTGCCGGTGATCCTCTTTTCCGCCGTGTTCGCCGTTGCCATTTTGAACATCGGCGAGCAGGGACGCCCCGTGCTGGCGTTTATGAACAGCCTCAGCGCGGCATTTTTCAAAATGCTGGGCTATTTTATGGAGCTCTCGCCGCTGGGGGTGCTGTCGCTGATGGCCTACTCTGTGGCGCAGTACGGCGCTGGCATCTTCGGCGCGCTGGCGAAATATATCGGCACCTGCTGGTTGTGCTGTGCGGCGGTTTTTCTGCTGGTGATGGTGCTGCCCACCTGCCTGTATACCGGCGTTGCGCCCGGCGCACTGCTGCGCGCGTGCGGCAAGATCGCCCTTGTCACGCTCTCCACCACCTCGTCCGCCGCAGCGCTGCCCACCACCATCCATGTCAGCATCCACGATCTTGCCGCGCCGGAGGGTATCTCCAAGTTCACCCTGCCGCTGGGCTGCACGATCAACATGTGCGGCGGCGCGTGCTCGTTCTGCTGCCTCGCGGTGTTCGTGTCGGATTTTTACGGCATCGACCTCTCCCTTGGCACGACGGTCTTTCTCATTCTGGTCGCCACGCTGATCAATATGGCCGCGCCGGGTATCTCCGGCGGGGGCGTGGTGCTGGGCGCGTCGTTTTTGTCCATCCTGGGGCTGCCCATCGACCTGATGGGCCCCATCAGCGGCTTTTACCGGCTGCTCGACATGGCCTTCACCACCATCAACGTCGAGGGCGACGTGGCCGCAAACCTGATCATCGCCAAGAGCGTAGGCGAGTACCCCGGACGATAAAAAATTTCGCGTCTGCGGACGCGAAACTCTGCGAGGCTTTTGGAATGTTGACACGCCACCCCGCCGTGCGGCGAGGTGGCGTGTTGGATGAAAAAGATGTTCTCCGCTGAGCGGAGGTATGGTCAATCCGCGCTGCCGGTTTCGATCAGGCCGTAGTCGCCGTCGTTGCGGCGGTAGACCACGCACAGCGTGCCGGTGTCGGTGTTGCGGAAGACGAAGAAGCTGTGGCCAAGCAGGTTCATCTGCAAAATGGCTTCCTCTGCGTTCATGGGCTTGACGGTGAAGCGCTTGGTGCGCACGATGTTGAATGCACCCTCCTCGTGGATGTCAAACTCCACGGGCAGCTCGCTGACAAGGTTCTCGCCGCGCAGGTTCTTGGAAAGGCGGGTCTTGTTCTTGCGGATCTTGCGCTCGATCTGCGCGACCGCTTCGTCGATCGCGCCGCGCATGTCGCCGTCGGGATCCTCGCACTGGGCGCGAAACAGCGTGCCGTTTGCGCCGCGCAGGGTCAGCTCGACCACGCAGCGGTTGTTCTTTTCAACGGCGAAGGTGACGTACGCCTCCGGCTCGTCGCGGAAGAACTTTTCCAGCTTGCCGATCTTCTTCTCGGCGTAGACCTTGACGGAATCGTTCAGGGAGATCTTTTTGCAGGTAAATGTGTACTTCATCGTGTTGACTCCTTTCCGTACAATGGGTAGCTGCGCAGAGCGGACGCGCGAGGCGTCTTTTCTGCTTGCTCACAGTATAGCACATGACGGAGAAATTACCAAGAGCAAATCCAAAAAAACTGATGATTTGTGCAAAGTGACAAACTTGCCTTGGCGCGACACGCTTCGACAACGGTCGACGGAAGTCGACAAAGGTTCCTATTTACAAATGCGCGCGTTTTGGGTATCATAACCCACGGAAGCTTTCCAATATCCCACCCGCTTGAGCCGCCGCCCGTTTCAGGGCAGCGGCTCCTTTTTATGCGCTGCGCAGCACAAAAAAAGAGCACCCGCAGGCGCTCTGAGACTGTCAAAAAAGCGTCATTGCGAACCAGTGACCGATGTCACTGGTGTGTCAATCCACCTTTTTCCGTGCGTTTCCGAACCAATCTGGCACAGGAAGTACGGATTCCCACGCCAG